>NZ_JAKFGB010000007.1 GCF_022267515.1 Rubinisphaera margarita
AGGGGGACGACCTCGCGTCCCACTTCGCAATGTGGTCGATGCCATCTTTTACAGCCTGCGAACGGGCTGTCAGTGGAAGGCAATCCCGAGCACGTTCTGCTCGGGCAATACGGCTCATGCCTAGGCCAGTTAGACTCTCATAACACATTGGATCAGTTTTTGGGGAGCACGCCAGCTTGCCAGGCTCTTGAAGAGTTATTCCAATCGTGCCGCGTAGAACCCCGTAAATGTCCCCGCTAGCGCCCGATTCCGTCCAGATACTCAAGCAGGTCGAGGCGACTGAACTCGTCGTATTCAGATGCTTCGGTTTGGTTGTGACTCAGAGTCGTTGGCTGAAGAACTGCTTCTCCCAACAAGAGGGGTGCTGTGGTAGTTGTGTCCGAGCCGCCGGTCCAGCGGGTCGCGATTGCGCTGTGACCTTCGCGAGCGGCATCGGACGAGGAAGCAGAAGCCCACTGCGACTCAGCAACCGTCGCACTCGAAGCCGCCGGCAACGTCGATGCAAACCGTCCCACAAGCACGTATCGCCAATCCAGGGGGCTTTGCCATTCAGTGAGCGGACGGTCGACGAACGAACTGCCCGTCGATTCGGCAGAGTGCCACCAGCCGTCTGACGCTCGGGCGAAGATATCGCTCAAACTATCGCCGTTGCTGTCGCCGACCATGAGTTCGTGCAGCCGACCCGCTGACTCCCGCCAGTCGAGCCAGTGCTCCATGCGGAAACGTTGGCCGTTCGATTCGCCGTACCAGACGTTGGTGCCGTTGAACAACCCGGCCACGTTGTCGCGTCCGTCCCCGTCAAAGTCTCCGACGACCACGCCGGAGAGCGAATCCCTCACCGTCCAGGTCGCCCAGATGCCGCTGTGGAAGCCGAGCGCTGGTCCGATCGACTTAGCGACGACAACATACCGATCTCGCCCGGTCCCGAAGACGGCGAGAACGTCATCGCGAGTGTCTCCGTTGAAGTTCCCCACCTGAGCAAATTCGAAGCCGTTATTCATGCTCCAGCGATGGGAATTCAGGTACTGGAACCGCGTGTTGCTCGTCTTGACCATCCAGACGACCCCGGAAGTGGCCACAACAGTCAGGTCTTCTCCCTTCAGGCCATCGAAGTTGCCGACCAGAACCGTTTCGATGCCTTCGTAGTTCCCATAGTCGCCCCACGAGCGATTCAGAAACCGCGTCCCGTCAGAGACGCCAACCCACCAGCGGCCACGATTGCGGTTCGCAATCTTAAACAAGCCAATGATGTCGTCCTTGCCGTCGTCGTTGAAGTCGCCGACGTGGATTTCTTTGATCTCCTCATGAGCCCATGTGGTCCAGGTCGTGAAGGTGAAGCTCCCGTTGCCATCTGACAGCCCGACTCGCCATTCACGATTATGCAGCCAGAGGGCCATGTCTTGGAAGCCATCACCGTTAAAATCGCCCTGCAGCGTCTGCCGGAAGGAACTGGCTGGCCCCGTCGCAGCGACATGACTTGTGTAGTTGCCGTCGGCATCGGGACGGCTGACCCACCATTTTCCGTTCACGAATCCCGTGATTGAACTGGGAGTTCCTGTCGGCTGTTGCTCGACATCATCGTTCTGAATCGAGACTGTCACGCTGCTGGTCGACAACGCAGCATGCACGGTGTTCGTCAAGAGTACGGTGAAGTACTCATCACCTTCAATTTCCGTATCCCCAACGATCGACACGGTGAATTGCCCGTTGGTAGAGTCGACTGGAAAGTTAACCTGCCCAGACCTGCTGAAGAAGTCATCTTCTGCAGTCGCCGTCCCGGAGGCCGTTTGATAGGACACAGCCGCACCCTTTTCACTCAGCCGGCTAAGTGTTCCAGTAATCGTAGCGACTATGGTGCCGTCATCCCCTTCCACGACGGTCAAATCATTGAACATCATCCCCGGGAGCGCGTCATCGTCGGCGATTACGGCTCCCGCCTCCGCTTGAACTATCGTGCCTCCTGAGGCATTAGAGATTGTGAAGCCAAAAGCTTCGTCGAATTCATCGATCTGATCATTGACCGTGGGGATGTTGACCGTGAGCGAAGTCATTCCTGGCGTGAACGTCAATTCCTGACTGGCGAAGACAGATTGATAGTCAGCCTGTTCGGTCGCTCGCGGTGCAGGCAAGCTGCCAGAACCGACGGTCCAGTGCACAGTGACCGGAATCGTCGTGGGCTGATCGAGCCGGACTTCAAACTGGACGACTCCCCCTTCCACCACAGGTTCCTCTGGCGAGATCGCCAGAATATTGACAGCGGGCGGTTCGGACTCCTCGAATACAATGGTATACGTTCCCTGTTCGGTTCCGAATCCATCCACGCGAGCGAAGTAGGTCTCTCCTGCTGAGAGTGCGGTCGTCCAGGTTTCTTCGCCTTGTCGTTCCGAGTCATTAATGGGGCTAATGAACGTCCCTCCGACGGCATTTCCTAGCGAATCAAAGATCAGCAGCGTGGCATCGAAGTTGATCGGATTCACACGGACATCCCAGTCACCAGTCGACGGCACCTCCAATTCATAGAAGTCGTAGTCCTCGCTGTCGTCGATCAACTGATTCGTGAAGGAAGCGAACCCATTGACGGGGGAAAGGACTTGCGATGTCTCACTGTCGCCGTTAATTCGCAAATCATAGTTCGCATCGCCTGTCCCCTGAGGCTGCACAGCCACCCAATGTGTCTGCTTCGAAGCAAATGTGGCATTGAGGATAACATCGTAAACGAAGCCTCCGGTGTCACTCACGGAATCTGGTGGTCCCGCATCTTCGTAGAAGGCAACTTCGACGTCTCCGGTATTTTCAACCAGCTGAATCGCGACCGGCCCGGCCTGCTGCCTAAATACCTGATAGGCGTTATGCGAGTTCTCGCCCACCGCGCGCCCGTCGAGTCGGGCGTTCCCGAACTGATTTGTGTAAAGCGTCTGGAAGAACGGGAAGGGAGCGTCTGGGAAATTGCTGCCTGTCGGTTCAACCGGAGTGAGCACGGGCCATCCCCACGAAGCATGGTCCGAAATGTTCCCGTCCGCGGCGTCTGTCACTTCGAGATGGAGTTCCTGTACCCCGGAGACGTCGATCGTGAATGAGCGTAGTGAGGAACTTCCTGTCAAAATTCCCGAAGTATAGAGCAGTTGGCCGTCGCCAGAAACGTTGAATACCACACTTCCAACGTCTCCGGATTCATCGTCGACTCCGATGAAGGATCGAAAGTCTGAATATCGTCCGTTGAGTGGGATTCGAATCGTACCATTGGCGTGAATGCCAATCCCCTTGCCGAACTGATACCCGTCAATCACAAGGTTCTGCCGATCCGTTGTCAGATCGAGCTGGATCGTTCCATAGTCCGTTGCGGTGGCAAACCAGGGAACGTCGCTGGCGTAGACTTCGTCGAACCACGTTACTGCGGCGTTACCCCAGACGGCATGATCCCTGAAATTCCCGTCGCCTGCATCAGTAACTCTCAACTCAAGCCGTCTGATCCCACGGACATCCACGTCGATGGGGATCGCGGCATGTGCACCGGTTATAACCGAACTCTGATAGAGCGTCTGGCCGTCGCCGACGACGTGAAACACGACTGAGCCGTCATCACTGGGGACGTCGTCTGGCACTCCTATAGAGGCCTGAAAGCGGTCTCCAAGCCCTTTCAGATTCAGCGTGAGATGCCCTGTTGAGTGGATTCCAACTCCTTTACTGAATCCGGTTCCATTGACCACAATCGGCGTCTGATTCGTGGTGCGATCGCGTTCGACTGAGGCCCAGTCAGTCCGCGCCTCAGCCCAGTAGAGATCACTGACATAGCTTCCGCCGCTGGCAAGATCGGGACGTTCAAGTGGCGAGCTCGCGACCTGATTGACATCTTCGCGAGGCGGTCCTTCCGACCAGGCGTCACTCCCGAACCCAAGTCCTGAGTTGCGGGCATCATCGTCCAGACGTCGAATATTGCCCGTCAGGAAATCTCCGTACCAGGCGCTCCAACCGGGACGACCATCGGTTTCAGCGGTATAACCGAATGCAGTGGCATCATGTAGATCAAGATCTCCGCCGTGGGGATCGTTCCCCTTTGGGACTCCAAGGTTGCCGAAATACTGACTCTCAAGCCCGTGCATCCATTCGTGAATCATTCCTGGAACATCGTGGCTTCCCAGCTGTCCATTCGGCTTAACGTAGTTAAGGGAGGACATGGCCATGCCATAACGAATGGTCGCGCCGCCTCCCCACAGAGCCGATGGTCCAAGATCGCCTGTAAGCCCATGAAACACAAACACATGGTCATACCAGCCGCTCTGAGTCAACTGGTCCAGTTCTGAATCAATCGATTCCGCATTGGCCCACTGATAGCGCTCCCCATCCCAGTGCAAATGATCAAGAGGGCGATCAATCACTTCGACGTGCACCCGTGCCTGGACTTCGCCACCGGTGATTTGGTTCACGAGAATCGGGAGTTCGGTTTGCACGCCTTCAGTAATCGTCTGGATCGAGACCTCGTCCAGTGAGGCCGAAGCAAACTCGAGATCAACGTCTCGGTAAATCAGAGCCAAATGCCGAAACTCGATCGTACTACCGGAGAGTAGAACTCTTGATTCCAGCTGATCAACTGCCGCCGGCAGAAAATGCGAAGGATCTATCCGACGATGGATCCTCGTCGCCCTAGAACTGCTCGCAGTCCGTGAGAAAGCCTCGCAGCTCAAATGGTGTCTCATCAGCAACCTCTCCCGCTCGACTCGGTGTCTTTGGCCCATGGAGCGGGAAGCGAGTCAATTGAGAATCTCGCATTCGAATGAGATCTACCTGGCTGGCTTTAGCATCTACCGCTCTTACGTTCTTACACATTTGAAGGTACAACACCGAGACAATGGCCTCCGTGCTACCTCGCGAGGTCGTTCTTACTTCCAGACTACTGAACAACGCACATATACTTCAACCGTAGTACTGTGAATCCCAACGCAATTGATTGAGAATTGAGTTTCTGGTTTTTACGGCGATTCCTGCGGAGCGTGGGTTGTTACTCAAGCGATGAGCAGGTCTGCGGAAGAAACGTCATAAATCACTTTGGCCCACATGACCGCGAGCCCCTTGAATATCTTTGAGATGCCGACACCGCACATTTGCATCCTACCGGGCCTACTGGCGTCACACGATCCATACGCGCTATTCTTACCGGAAATTCATCCTTGGACGATGAAAGAGGGGCGGGATGTAAAACTCGGATTGGCGGCGCCTACCGGGTGATCCCGTCCAAGTATTCCAAGAGGTCAACGCGGCTGAACACGTCATAGTCTGACTCGCTGGCGCCTTGGTCCTTCAGACTCGCGGGCGGAAGGACTTGCCCTTCCATTGCGAGAGGTGCCGTGACGACAACGTCTGCCTTTCCTGCCCAGCGAGTGGCTATGGCCGTGTTATCACCCGCGTTAACCTCACGTGAGGCAGGCACTGGCGATCCGGTCTTGAAAGCCGTTGCATTAGCTGCTGACGAATGCGTCCCCACGAAACGTCCCGCTTGCACGTGTCGCCACTCGACGCTGGACGACCATTCCACGAGCTCGCGGTCGACGAAGGAGTCGCCGGTCGATTCGGCGGCGTGCCACATGCCATCGGCTGCCCGGCCGAAGATATCGCTGAGGCCATCTCCATTGCTGTCCCCGACAGCAATACTCTGCAATCCGGACGAAGCGGCGTTCCATCGCAGCCAGTGTTCCATGGTAAATGTCTGGCCGTTCGATTCGCCGAACCAGATCCGCGTGCCGTTCAACAGGCCGGCCACGTTGTCCCGACCATCGCCGTCAAAGTCCCCGACGACAACGGCATCCAGCGATTGATTGACGGTCCAATCGCTCCAGTTGCTGCTGTAGAATCCGGTAGCAGGACCGGTCGACTTCGCGACGAAGACATGCCGCTGGGGCCCCGTCCCGAAGACGGCCAGCACATCATCCCGCGTGTCGCCGTTGAAGTTTCCGACCTGAGCGAACTCGAAGCCGTTCGACAGATTCCAGCGATGGGAATTGAGATACTGAAAGCGGGTATTGCTTGTCTTCACCATCCAGACGACGCCGGACGAGGCCACGACCGTCAGATCATCGCCCTTCAGGCCGTCAAAGTTGCCAACCAGGACGGTCTCGATCCCATGGTAGTTGCCATAGTCCCCCCAGTGACGATTCATAAATCGGGAACCATTGGATTGTGCCACCCACCAACGCCCGCGATTACCGTTGTTAAACAGGCCGATGATGTCGTCGAGCCCGTCGTTGTTGAAGTCGCCGACATGGACTTCCTTGATCTCCGGATGAGCCCATTCCGTCCAGGTCGAAAACGTGAACTGCCCGTCGCCGTCACCGATACCGATGCGCCATTCGCGATTATGCAGCCAGGCAGCGAGGTCCTGAATCCCGTCGCCGTTGAAGTCTCCCTGTAAAACCTGGCGGAATGAACTCGCTGGCCCCGAAGCAGCCACATGATTCGCGTAGTTGCCGCTGCTGTCCGCGGCGGCCATCCACCAGTTTCCGTTGACGAATCCGACCAGCGTGCTGTGATTGCCGGAGGTGCGTTCCCGCACTCCGCCGTCAAACGTGGCAATGAATGGACTTGTCGCCACATTGAACTGGAATGATCCTGTCCGCAAGGTCGCCGGCGAGAAGTCACTATCCCTCAGATCATCACCGACATCAGCGGCGACTGGTCTCAGGTTCGCAGGCAATGCCGCGGAAAGATAATACTGTCCATCGGCCACGCTACTGAATTGATAGTAACCTTCGGCGTCCGTCGTTGCGGTAGCGACGATCTGATTGTTCGAACTGCGACGCAGTTGTACAGTCACGCCGGCTCGCCCGTCTTCCTCAAATCGATCATCCCGATTGTTACCATTGGTGTCGTTCCAGAAGCGACCGACGATATCCCCACTCTGAATCAAGGGCTCGACGACCACCAGCGGAAGATTCGAATTGTCTTCCCGGTCATTGATCTCGTCTTTGATGACACCCAGGTCAGACGTGCCCCAGAAGTTGCGAGACAGATCAATCGTATGCAGTGGACTGCCGTCCGTATCGATCGTGGCATCAGACAGATCATTCTCGCGAATAACCACCTGCGCCGACGATGAGATGTCGATCACTCCCGTCCAGGCGACGTTCGTAATCTGAGCGGACGAAGAACTCTGGAGAGCGACATCTCCGGTGATCTCAACTCCTTCAAGTACGAGAGAGCCGAATGTGTGGACAAAGAAATCATATCCCGTCGAGTTCCTGGTAATCTCCGATCCAGGCTTTACGGAAAGCTCTGCGCCCACCCCGGAAACAGTCACATCACCACTTCCCAGCCGGTAAACATCGACTCCATTCAAATCCCAGGCGATCTTGCGTCCGATCCGTCCGTCGAGGATTCCGATCTCATTCGGGAGATCATTCCCTCGGAGCTGAGGGACCTTCTCCGGATGAGCGTAGACATACGCCCCAGCCGCGAAGACATTATTGCTGATCATTCCCTGGAATCCTGCTCCGATCCGCAGAAGACTGCTGCCCCCCCACTGAGTCTGCACCGCCGAGAGATTGGCTGTCCCCGTGAAACCCGCCCAGATCTCCGCGTTCATTACAACGCCATCGACGGTTAACGAACTGCCGTTCTGGGCGATGATCTGATAAGACGTAGAGCTTCTCGATACCGTGACGCCCGGGGCGATTGTCAGATCTGCTGCAAGTCCACTGACGTAGACATCACTGGTTAACCGAAGTTCCGTCGTTGCTGGAGTCGCCCAGGTCACATCGCTGGCGATTGTCCCGCTGAGCATATAGACGACTGAAGGCAACGTGTTTGCGTTCAGGAGATCCAGCCGGTCCGGAGCGATATAGACTTCAGCGTTCGCATCAAACTCGCCGCCGGTCAAAGTCCCGGTCGCATATTGCCCCAACCGGAGCGATCCCTGGCCGCTCCATTGACTGTTCGCGGCGTTCAGCAAACCAGGCGAGTTCGTGCCAACATGAATCTCGCCGGCGATTGTACTGCCTCGAGTGACAACCGAGCCTCCATTGCCAACAATCAGCTCATAGGACGATGAAGACTGGGTCAAGACACCTGAAGGGTCGAGCGAGAGAATCGCGTCGACACCATCCACCGTAACATCCCCAGTCAGGCGGTATTCCAGCACGCCATTCAAATCCCAGTCGACCGCCTGATCGATATCACCCTGATCGATGGAAAGTACTTCCGGCAGCTGATTCCCATTCAACTGGGGCACGATCTCGGGGCCGACTTCCAGACTTCCGGCCGTGAAATCGTTGCCGGTGAACGACACCATTGTTCCGTTTGCAATGATCCCACCCGCTCGGAACAGAGAATTCTCTGCCTCGATGGCGCCTCCTTCTTCGACAATGATCTCTGCACCAAGATCCGCTCCGGTATTCCCGCCGATGATCAATCGCCCTCCCTCCCGGACGATGATCTCGTAACTACTGGAATTCGTCGTCACCACGACACCCGGATCGATCGTGAGCGTCGTGCCGGACTCTACGTAGACATCCGATGTCAGGTTGTAAGGGCTCTGCAGGGTGGACCAGCCCCCCGCATGTGCCCCCGAAACGTCGACACTTGCGACAACGTCGATCGAGTCAAGCACGGTCTTGCTGAAGGGGACTCCGTCGTTGGTCAAACCCGTCATCTCGACCGACATCGCGTGCGAGCCCAATTGCGTCAGCGTCGAAAACTCGCCGGTGTATTCATTCAGCCCACTATCATGGAGCGTAATCGTCTCTGTTCCACCACCGGGAAACGTGATTGTCGCCCTCACCGTCGCATTCCCGATCGCACCAATAGTGTCCCCCAACGCCAGCGAGACGGGAAGTGGATTATCAAGTGTGATCTGCGACACCGGAACGTCGAGCGATCCAGTCACGTCGGACTTCAGGCGTGCAAATGCTTCAAACGGCTCTCCGCCAGGCTCCGTATCGACTCCCAGAAGAGAAATCTGCCATTCGCCAGGCATCGGAGTTCTGATGACGAATGATTCCGAGGTCGCATCCTCATAAACACGGAGATCAATATCGGGAGCCGTCGTGCTCTTCGTAATCGTTCGCCCGTCGGGGGCCGTCAACACGAAATCGAGATCGCTTCCCGGGAAGCTTACGAACATCCGCATTTCCGAATCGGACGGATCGACTGTCGTCGTCCCGATTCCGAGTGTCTGATTCTGCTGCACAGTTCCAACCGTTCGGAATTGCTCCGACTCGCCGGAAATGCTCCCGGAGACCTGCTCGAAAGCGGCTCGGATCGCGGCCGGATCCGGAACATCCAGAAACTGGCCTCCACTCTGCTCGGCGATTTGGCGAAGCAACGCCCGGTCCGCCCCGGAGCCAAACGCAATCGTAAAGACCGGAATTCCGGCTGGGATTGCTCCCAGTGGACTCGGCCCCGAGTTATGTTCTCCATCGGAAAGTAGAACGATTGCACGGTCGGATTCAGGGCTGGCAACCGAGAGAATGTTTCCTCCAGCAATCAGTCCACTTCCGATGTTTGTGTTGCCTGACGCATTGATGGCGTTGATGACGCTGATCGCCTGATTTCGGACCGTTTCATCGGGACCGATCACCATCAGCGACATATCGACGGTTGAGGAGTCCGCGAAACTGGCGATCCCCAATGCATCCTCCTGATCGAGAAGACGCACAAACTGAGCAGCCGCATCCTGCATTGACGTGAGGTTTGCCCCCGACATACTCCCCGATCGATCCAGAACGGTCGCGATATTGATGCCGTCGAGTTCGAGATTGAAGATCAATCCATAACGTGTCCTTGTGCCATTGGAATTCCGCACAATCAGCGTGTAGAAGTCCGACGAGTCTCCTTCGACATTGGCCGGAGCGTCAGGCATCGAGATGCGGAGACTCCCGTCGGCGAGTGTCTGTCCTGTTCCGACAGTCGCTCCAGAGCGGTCAATCACTTCGGCAATCAATCCTGGTGTCCCGTCTGGGTTCAGAACCTGAATCGAAGCATCAGGCCCCGCCTGTTCTGTCAGTCGAAACTGAAACTGATCCGACGTCTGTTGACCATCCGAAAAGGTCGGGGCCTGGGAAAGAACGAGCCCATCGTACCGACGTACTGCTTTGGCCAGATCAACTCCTACCGCTCCCTGAACGACTGTGGGAGAGTCGTCCTTCGAGTCGAAACTGCCGGCCCCTTCCAGATTCCAGTCCGCTGCGTGCCACGAGAATAGATCGACCGAATAAGGTGCGGTGGTGGACCAGAACAGATCGGGCGGATCGTATTCAGCAGTTCCTTCAACATCGAGGCTTCCCCGCGCGTCAACCAGTCCCTCCGGAGCGACTCCATTGTACTCGAAGGTGAAATTCTGAAGCAGCGTTGCACCGATCTCCAGACTTGCCTTGCCGACGACGGCCCGCACGGTCGCACTTGGTGGAGTTACCGCAGCTGCCGACAGCGTAAGCGAAGCAGCCGGCTGGAAAATCAACTCAGGCGTGAATGATCCCCCGGACGTGACGCCCCCCTGAAGCTGGAACATCCGATCGTTCTGCCCGCCAAGCCCGAACACGATCTGGGGGGCGATCTCTCCAATCGCAACACCCGGCACTCCTGGCAGGGGAACCGGAATTTCTGGAAGATTCACGGTGGCCATCAACTCTGGATTGATGAATACGCTGGCCGCGATACCATCGAGCGCCAACGTCTGATTATTGATGTTCGGACTGAAACTTCCACCAACCGTGATTGAAGCCTCGAAGTCCGCTGAAGCAGAGTGGTTCAACAAGTTGAAGTCAGCGGAGAACGATCGGGACTCTGTATGAGAAGCCTCTGTCGAGACAACGATCGGATCGTCGAACAGATCCGCTCCCAGGAGCATGGCATCGAAGAGAAACGCGTGATCGTGGGCGACGACCGGGCCGGCCGGTGTGGCACTCACATCAATCGAGAAAGTCGATGCCATGGTGAATGAGGTCTCGAGTCCACTGAAATCAAAGAGGTCGATGTCTCCGACGCTCAACTTCCATTCAGCCGGTGTACTGACGCTGAATCCACTGGCCGGGCCAACGTGCTCGACCTTCACATCCAGGTCGTACCCCTCCAGGGGGTCGAATCGGACGTCCTCCAGTGTGGTCCGAGTATCCTGCAGCCAGCCGGGAAGCTCGACGACCGGCAAAGACACATGAAACGCTGATCCTGCTACGCCACTGGCATCAAAAGGCGTCGCCGTCAGCGAAGCCCCCGCTGTCAACGAAAGCATATCAAACGCCGCTGAAAAGCCGTCGCCCCGCGTTGTATCGTTAATGACCATTCCGCCGAGATTGAACTCGACTCGCTCGACGTCGGCATTGACCTGAGCGGTGAAACGATTGTTCGTAAACGACGAGCGTCCCGTCGAGAACAGCCCGGCATCAAAACCGGTCAGAATCCGGACATCATCCGCTTCGCTCGAGACACCAAGACTATCTCCCAGACCAAGAATGGTTGCTGCCAGCAGCGTTCTCGATTCAAGGACATCGGCAAACTGATACGACCTTTGCAGGGATCTCCGTCGGCGTGTGGCTACTCTTTTCTGAGCGTTCTCTGAGTGCGATATCAACAAACGAGAAATACGTCTACGGCCCATAGCAAAGCGCTCCTGCCAGATAGAGTTGTAAGGATTCTATCGGTCTTAGTGGATTGCATCACCAATTACAATAAACATATGCACCTGTGTGTTCGATTTCACACTATCCACAAGAATGAGCACATCGACGACGTCAGCAGAGCGCACAGGAAGCAAGGAATTCCCTGGTCCTCCCCTAAATCCAGTCACAGCAAATCCATCTCAGCAGCCTCAGCCGTTTCTCAGTCTCCCGCAACACAACTGACTGAACTCGACCGCAGCCCCTATCTCGGGAATTCCATTGAACTTCTTCATCGCCTCCTCCACCGACCGGGAACTGGCCAAATACATCAAGTACCCGAAACACGAAACAAGATCCTCCGGACTCGGCTGCCGAAGCAGATTCACACGACAAGCGTTTCGTCTCGCAGTAGGATGTGCGTGCGGTAGCATATCAGCGTCCCTGCCCTCCTGTTTCGTCCGACTCAGTCCGCGGCCTCGTCTCTCAAGCGAGAACCCTGTCGCGGGATTGCGTCGCGTCAAATACAACCGTTGAACAGGCGGCGTCCAAGTGGTCGAATTGGAACGACTCGAAGCTGACCGGTTTCGGCGGTACAAGGAAGACTTCAGCTATGAATTCTATGTTGCACGCAAGCGATGAATCGCAACCGGAGACACTCCGACATGCAACAGACGCCACGCCTCAGGTCGGTGGCTGGCTGAAAGCGGGAAGACAATACTGGCGGCGAATGCAATAATGATCAACATGCCACACCAAACTCGATTCACTCGCCGGACTGCTGCATTCTTGATGGCTTGCAGCCTGATCGCCGGACTGCTGCCGGGCGCCGCCTCTGTTGCCATTGCCGAGGAGCAACACGACGACAGTCACGATCCCGCTGTTCAGTTCGAAAAGGCCCAGACCGAAGCCGAACTACGGGCCGACGCTGAGAGAGTTCTCAAGAAGAAGGTCGAACCGTTCGTCAAGAACTACTGCATCAGTTGTCACGGAACCCGACCTGAGGCGGGGATCAACCTCCAGTCGGCACTCCGAACTCCCGGCGCTACGTCCTCATTCCTGCATTGGAAGAAGGCGGTGGCGAACGTCAAGGTGGATGACATGCCGCCCGACTATGCCGATAACATTCCAACCGATGAGGAGCGCCGCCAATTCATCGAGGGGATCGGCAAGCTCAAGTACCTGGCCCAACGCGACCCCGGTCCCTTTGTCATCCGTCGCTTGAGCAAGGTGGAGTACGGCAATACGCTCCACGACCTGTACGGTGTGGCTCCATCCATCGCCGACAGCCTGCCCGAGGAAGTCGTCGGCGAGGGATATCTCAATTCGATCTCTCCGCTGCAGTCGGAGTTGTTTCTCGACATCGCCAACAAGGTGATCGAACAGGTCGTGGTTCCGGAGGGGCAACCGCCCACCGAAGTCCAGCGGCGCCTATTTGGAGAGTCGCCCCCCGACGGTGCTGATTACCGTGAGGCGGCGCGGAAGATTGCGCGCTCCCTGGCTCGCGACGCTTACCGTCGTCCCCCGACCGAAACAGAGCTGGATGTGCTGGTGGGCGTCTTCGATCTTGGTCGCGAGAACGATCTGAATTACACGGCTTCACTAAGTCTGATGTGGAAGGCGATCCTCGTCTCTCCGCAATTCCTCTTCATCACGCCTGCAGGGGGATTTGACTCGGAAGACGCCATTGTACCGCTGGACGACTATCAATTGGCTTCCCGACTCTCCTACCTGCTGTGGTCGGCTCCGCCGGACGCCGAACTGTCCGACCTGGCTGACAAGGGCGAACTCCGCCAGCCCGAAGTGCTGCGAGCACAAGCGGAGCGTCTACTGAGGCATCCGCGTTCACGAGCCCTGTTCGATGGCTTCGGTGCTCAGTGGCTGGGCGTGGGTGGGCTGGAGCATCAGACGTTTGACCCGGACGTTTTCCCGCAGATGACCCCCGCTTTGCGAGAGGCGATGGTGGAAGAAGCACGTCTGTTCTTCGAGAGCATCATCCGGGAGAACCAGAGCGTCTTCCGATTTGTGGACAGCGACTACACCTTCCTGAATGAGACGCTTGCAGAGTTGTACGGGCTGGAGCAATCCGTAAAGGGCCCGGCCATGCGGAGGGTTAAGCTCGATGACCCTAACCGGGGCGGCATCCTGGGCATGCCGGCCACGCTGGCCACGACGTCGTTTCCTAACCGGACAAGTCCCGTCATGCGTGGTGTCTGGGTACTCGAACAGATCTTGGGAGAACGTGTCCCTCCGCCTCCGCCGAACGTCCCCGAACTCGAGGAGCAGGAGCAGGAACAGAAGAACGTAGAGGCATTGACACTGCGTCAACGGACGGAGCTACACCAATCAGAACCGACTTGCGCTAACTGTCACAAGGTTCTCGATCCGATCGGCTTCGGATTAGAGAATTTCGACGCGATTGGGCGATGGCGCGAACGAGATGAAGTCGGCGTCGCGATCGACTCAGCGGGGAAACTTCCCAATGGGGAAGGCTTCTCCACTCCCGCTGAATTGAAGGCCCTGTTGGCGCAGCGAAAGGCAGATCTGGCTCGAAACCTGACTGAGCGGTTGATGGCCTACTCGCTCGGGCGACAACTGGAAGGCTACGATGAACTCGTGATCGACCAACTGATGGTCAAGATCGCTCAGGACGATTACAGAATGCGGACGATGATCACTGAAGTCATCACCAGCTACTTGTTCACGCATCGCAAAGTCAAAGGATGAATCATGAAGATCCACTCTCCGATCAATCGTCGCAGCTTTCTGAAGGGAGCGGGAGTTTCCCTCGCACTGCCTCTGCTGGATTCCGTGGGCTGGGCGGCGGGCGGCAACCCCGCCCAGCCGCCGGTGCGGCTGGGGTTCATGTATATGCCACACGGCGTCATCATGGATGAGTTCTGGCCGGAGAGCCCGGAGTCGTATCACGAGTCGCCACCACCAGCGATCGAGTCACTGCGTCCGATCCTGGACCAGTGCCTGATGATGAAGGGCATTTCCGGCGTGCCGACTTCGCCCTTCAGCGGCGCGCCGCACGCGCTGGAGTTGTCGACCTGGCTCACAGCCACCCTCCCGGACGCGGAGACACGCAGCCGCATCAATATCGCGATCTCGGCCGACCAAATCATGGCCAATTATGTGGGAGCCCATACGTTGCTGCCCTCGCTGGAACTGGCGACCATGCCGCAAACGTGGAAAGAGAATCAGGCAGGCCTGCATGAGGCGTACTACTCACATTGCAGCTACCGCTCTCCCACGCAGCCTGTCCCCGCCGAAATCGATCCCCGGAACGTCCTGAATAGACTCTTCGGCAAGAAGGGCGAAGCCGGGCGAGTGACCAGGGCCAACCCGCTCGACCGGCAGATGCTTGACCGGGTGCTCGGGGGCGCGCGGGACCTGCGTCAGACATTGGCCAGGTCCGACCAGCAGAAGCTCGACGAGTACCTCGACAGCGTGCGCTCCGTCGAACGACGAATTGCTGCCATCGAAATGCGCCAACAGGAGGCAGCCCTGGAAAAAGCTGGCGTCCGCTCAACCAAACGCCATGACAGCGACTCGCCGCCCATCGAGGTGAAGATCCCCGAGGGGGACAAGCGCAGCGAGTACATGCAGGTCATGTGCGACCTGAATGTGTTGGCATTCCAGACCGATACGACTCGCGTCAGCACCTACATCGGGTCCACGCCCAATGGCGTGTCTTACCCCGAGCTGGGATTCACGGACAAACACCATTCGCAGACTCACCACGAGAACAGACAAGAGATGGTCCGCAAAGTGGCGGCAATCACGAAGTTCAACATCGATCAATTCGCCTATATGGTGAACAAGATGGCCAACCTGCGCGAGGGGGACGGCACGCTACTCGACAACTGCATCATGATGTGGGGCTCCGGCCTGGAAGACGGCAACCGACACTCCCGAGAGAATCTCCCCTTTATCATCGCTGGCCGCGGCGGCGGCTCCATCAATACGGGCCGCTTCCTGCCGGACGTGAAAGGAAATCAGGGAGACTTGTTGAGCACGTTGCTGAGCTGCGCTGGAGTTCCGCTGGACCGTCCCATTGGGATTGCAACCAAACAAATCTCCGAGATCTCTGCCAATTCCTGAGATCCCAGGGCGGACAGCGGAAGCAGCGAGAACTGCGGGAAATCGTTATCGAAATCGCGAACACCACGGGCTTCGGATATACCCGTATCATTGGCGAGTTGCGAAAAACTGGCACCAAAAACATCAGCCGCCAGACGGTCAGGAACATCCTCAAGGAGCACGGCATCGAGCCGGGGCCCGGCCGTACGTCCGGCTCAGGGACCGAGTTCCTGAACCGACATGGTGAGACCCTGTGGGGCTGTGACTTCTTTTCCTTGAAGTCGATGACAGCCAGAGGCGTACGTGATCTTTACATGCTGGTGTTCCTCAACATGCAGACTCGGGAAGCGATTGTGACGGAGTCGACTTATCGGCCGAACTCAGCTTGGGTGTGCCGGCAGACCAAGTGGTTCGCGGAGCAGACGCGCGAGCGGGATAGGAAGCCCGCAATCGTCGTTCATGATCTCGATGCAAAGTTCACGCGGAAGTTTCGAGAGACGGTGAAGACCCAGGGGATGAAGACGAATCCGTTGCCCAAAGCGTCACCGAACTTGAATGGCCGCTGTGAGCGGTTCATTGAGACCATCGAACTGGAGTGTCTCAACAAGTTCATTGTGTTCGGGAGACGGCACTTGGACTATCTGACGGATTGGTACGTGGAGTATTACAACCATCATCGCACTCACATGGAGCGAGATCATTTGCCCCTTCAATTCCGTAGGCGGCCTGCGACTTTCAGCGGAACGGTCTTAATGCTCAACATGCAGGGATTTTACGTCAAACACTCACTTTTGCAAAGCGTTGCAAACCAGCGCATTCCGTAGCGTATATGCTCCGTATTGGACGAGGATCTCCGTAGATTCCGTAATGGAAATTGCCGCCCTTTTTCCCCACCGACGGCAGCCCGTTTCAGAGTGATTCCTCGAAACCGAGAACTCCCGGCAGGCCCTTCTTTGTCGCCAATTCTGGCTGCACAACCACCCTACCCATCTCGCTTGAATCTCGGCACTTTTCTGGCAGATTCTCGGGCACAAGGTGCTGTTCAATGAATGTGCTACACCCTCCAGAATACGATCTCCGGACAATACCGAGATGGCCAAAATATTCCACCCACTGCTCGCTCTGATCGCCTCCGCCACTGACCGAGAACTGACCGAGAACTGACCGAGAACTGACCGAGAACTGACCGAGAACTGGCCGAGAACTGGCCAAGTACATCGAGTACCTGAAGCACGCGAACAAGATCCTCCGGGCTCGCCTGCCCAAGCAGATTCACACAACGATTAGGGAGCGGGAGATACTGCTCAAGCACGGCAAGCAACTCGCCCAGGCATTTCACGAGTTGACCACGATCGTCTCGCTGTCAACGTTCCTGCGGTGGCTCCGGGAAGCGGACGGCCACAAGCCGAAACCCGCGAACCCCAAAGGCGGCCAGCGAGAGCCACGCGAAGTGCGGACAATCGCAATCGAAATCGCGAAGACGACGGGATTCGGTTACACCACGATCATCGGCGAGCTGCGTAAACTCAGCATCAAAAACATCAGCCGGCAGACTGTGCGGAATATCTTGAAAGAACACTGCTTTGAACCAGGACCAGATCAAACATCTCATCACCGAAGCTATATGGAGCGGGCTCTTATCCCGCCGATCCGAGAGTTGCCCGGCGAGGTTGAGACACTTGATCTCAATGAGCTTGAGGTGCGGTCTTACGTCGGTGGGCAGGTCAAATTGTTCGCAAGAAAAGCGGCATAGAAGATCGGCGAGCGCCTCGTCGCGCGAGACGGTGAACTTGCGCCGTCAGTTAGGATTTCTCCTGCCCTCCACTTTCGTCCAACTCAGTCCGCGGCTTCCCCAATCTGGGCTCACCTCATCTCGCGGGACTGATATGCGTCACTCGCATCTATTGAACAGGAGATCGCATGCCACAGTTTGTGACTCTTCCAATTCAATAAACACGAAGCCAGGGACTTTTTAGCTCTCATCTGGCCCTTTTGTGACAGTGCCCGTTAGAAGTTTGTCTTGATCATCGCCTCCATTTTTTTCGCGAAATGAAAGCGATGCTGGCCGCACACTTCTGAGGTTCCGTCATGTCCATCGTCACAATCTGTCCCGGCTGCGGGAGAAATTTTCAGGTTGACTCGAAACTCGTCAGTCGAAGGGTCATTTGCCACAGCTGCGAAACGCGTTTTGTGGTTGCCGAAGGAGAGGGGCTGCAGGAAACAAACGGAACACAGAGCAGCCAGGCTAGAGTCAGCAAAAACAGAACTGTATCCCCATCGATAGCTGGCGAGAACTCTGCAACGCCGAATGGAAATTCCTCCGGCCTAAAAACTGAGTACAGCCGTCACGCTGAAAACACGAAGGTCGCTATCGAGAATCTCGCCACGTTCTATTTTAACGAAACCCCTGCCATTGCTCGCTGTCTGGGAGATCTCTTGCTTTCGTTGTTCGATGGCGGAGACGAGCCGGGAGAATTGAAGTTACCTCCCGATATTGATCACGAACAGGTTCACACTCAGGGACGCGAAGGATGGGCAGTCACGCTTCCCCCTCATTGCATCGTCTGCGGCAAGAAGACGAAGCGTGTCTTCCATCTTGAAGAGCGGGTACTCAGTCCCGGCTATTCTTCGCTGCTTGTCGGCCTCGGGATGATGGGATCGCTTCTGATCTGGTGGAGTCAGATCGGCTGGATGATCACGCTCGCTATCACAGCTCTTTGGCTCGTGCTCGCTTATTTCGTGTCCCGTCACATTCCTGTCGAACTGGATTTTTCCCGGTGTAAAACTCATGCCGAAAGTGACGTCATTCCTCGCCTGCGCTTCTTTGAGAAGAACTTGATCATTGAAGTGGGACATCGTCGAATTCGACGGGAATTCTTCAGAGAAGATGAAATGGACTTCAATCCAGTCAATGAGGCCCTGCTGCGTCAAACAGCCGCTGAACGTCGAGATGCACTATTGGTGGCGAGGAAAAAAGGCGAACCGGTCGTTGAACCAGAGCATGATCTTTTAGTTCAGGAAGCACTCCGAACTGGCATCTTTATCGAAGCGGATGAAAAGAAGGAGCAGGTGCCCGCCAATCGGAAAACGGCGGTGCAAGTACATTCTGGTCACTGCCCGCAATGCGAGCATCCCGTTAACACGGACCTGGATCAATGCCCGGAATGTGATGCGAGTTTTCGGTCGGGACACTGCAGTGTCTGTGGGAAGTCCTCTTCCGTTGGATCCCCCTGCAACTGCAACGCAGGCCTGATCGTTTCCATTGAAGGTACGAAAAAGCGGTTCTGTCGAGGCTGCGGATCGAACTGGGATGGGACGACTCAATACCCTTGGCCACCCACATCCACGAAGGTTACCTATTGCCCCCGCTGCCTGATCGATCACAAGGTTGAATTCACGCGGGCGGATGGAATCAAAGATCCTGATCAATATCGACTCAAGACCTTTGACCTTAGGATTAACAGAGCGAAAACGGCTGCCCGCAAAGAAATCAAAGAAGAAGCCAGACAAAACAGATCCCGGATGTTCAAAGGGATTATGGGTGCGGCAGTCGGTGGAGATGCAGCGTGGGGATATGCCGCGATTGGAGATCCCAAAAAAATGCCACGCAAAGAACGACTGGAACTGGCGACCCTGCTGAACACTCGCCGCTGGTTCCTGTTGCAAACAGAACTCACGTATGCCTCAAAATGGGAACGCAGAATAATCGTCCTGTCAGGTTGGACGCGAACCTTACTGCTCTGGTTTGCCGTGATATCCGTCGCAACAGCAGTCATTTCAATCGCGGTGCAGTGTATCTACTCATCCATCCAATAACCTGGATACGCGTTCTGGATAGCACTTCTGCCGTGAGATACGAAAGCATTTTCGTTTTCGTGACAGCGTTTCGTTTCTTAGTGAGAAGCAGGTTTGTTGCGTGACCGACGTCCAACCGACTCATCTTGCTCGCTTTATTTCGTTGAATTCGAATAGACTTCAATAACCCTGTGTCCATGCGTTCCTTAAAGCGGAGCATTTATGTCTGTTTCTGATCTGATGGGCTGGATTGTCCTTCTCATTATTCTATTCGCCTTTACCCCGCTCATTACATTTATTGGCCGCACGATTTTGAGCGAGCTTCTTGATAGCGACTCAAAGAGTGCCTCGACTTCCCAGGCGGACTCTCCCTCAGAAATAATCCCTTGCGTGTGCCCTCATTGTCTGGCGAAGAACCGTGTCCTACGAAGTATGGAAGGATACTGGACCAATTGCGACAAGTGCGGCGAACAGTTTCAAGTATCAGAGTTAATCATCGAGAAGATCTGGCTCTGCCGAATCAATGGTCAAAAAAGTGGACCATTCTCGTCGGATCAAGTGAAACTCTTAATCCAGTCGGGCGAACTACGCGCTGAGGACATGATTCGCAAGAAAAGTCAGAAGGAGTGGAAGCAGATTTCGTCTGTCAAAAGGCTGGCCTCTGCCCTGAAGGATCAACCGCCGCGTCCGAAGCAATCCGCTCTCAAGCCCGTGATGGATCGCATGGGAATCACTCCACGCGGTGCAATTGTATTTGGGCTAGGTATCGTCAGCTACGCTTTTCTGATGTGGCTTGCGATCAGCAGTAGCACAACAAGCGCTGCAGAGAGCCTTCAAACGAGCATGACTCTGATTCTGTTTCCTCTGCTGTTTCTCGCCTGCTGGAATTATCTGTTGCGTTCAGACGATCGGAGGCTGCGATTCTTTTTGGGGATGTTGTTAATGGGCTGGATTGGCCTTCCACTCTCGGCACTGTTTCTCGTTTTCGCGACCCCCGGATTGATCGCCGGTGCGATTCTCGCCGCCATTATGGGGATCAAACATTGATCCTTTAGCACGCCACGCCTGATGCATAATCGTCCGTCTGCACGCTTTCTCCATTTTTTCGGAATATCTATGTACCAGCTTCCTCGTCAGCGGCTCATCCGCTTTCATCATCCATGCATTGTTCCGTCCCTTCAACAATACCAAAGACTCCACTCACCCCCCGTTTTCTCAGAGATACAGTTCCCGACACACCATCCGATGTCGTTGTGACTGAACACGCTATTTTAAGGTAACAAGTCCATTTGCAGATGACTGGCAGCGAAATCGGCTGAGGAGAGAATAGATGGTGATCGAAGTAGCATGTCCTGAATGTGGGGAAACTTACCGCTTTTCTCCCGACAAAGCCGGAAAGAAGTTTCGGTGTCGATCCTGCAAAGACATTCTCGCGATTCAACCACTACCCTCTGGGCGAAAGTCGAAAACTGATACAAAGAAAGCGACACAAGGTAGCGGCAAACAACCGCGAAAGAAAAAGAGAAAGGCACATCCCACGGCGACTGACGAACACTCAATGCCAATGTGGCAGGTGGGGCTGGCCTGCCTGGGAATCGTGGCGGTCTTCGTCGTCGGCTTTTCTATGATGCCGGGCCCCGATGATCCGAATCTGATCACCTCATTGATCACGGGTCAACCGGATGCCAGAGTATCCCATGCCGGATTCGTCGAATCCGTCGAGGTCACGCCTCATGGTTTGAAGATCTCTCCAGCTCTTCCGCAGGAACCCGTCACATGGCAAGGAACTTTCGTCGAACTGATCAAGCTCGGGAAGTACACAACGGCCAACATTACTCTTGCTGACCCCATCGTTTCACTTCCGGTCGTTGTGCGTTTCTGGGTCGAGGATCACAGGGTCTACGAATGGCTCACCGTTCCCAAGGGAACCAAGGTCAGGTTTCAGGGGACATTCGACGATCAGTTCACCATCGTTTCTGCGGTTCAAAATGCCAATCCCGTCGGCCATCCGCACTTCGTCTACAACGAGATGGAATCTCGAGACATTAAACGAGAATCCGTTTCTGACTCCTTTAAATCAAAATACCCCGGATCAGTCACGCAATACTGGTTTAGCCTCAACGATGTTTCGCTCGTCGATTACACGCCGCCTGAATCAATGAGTCCCGATTCGAGCATTGCCAGTTTTCTTGAATCGCAGAGAGTCGTCACCGAGCTGAATGACGACGGACAACTCACTGGAGTGACCTGTGGCAAACTCCTCGACCTCTCGCAGGTGCCCACCATTGCTCAGCTGAAACATCTCACATCGTTCCGGATGATCTCTTCTGATTTCAACGACGAGCATCTGAAACAACTGACGGCTTGTAAAACGATCGAAGAGCTCTGGCTGTCGGGCTGCCAGGTCACACCGCATGGTCTCCAGGAACTCAGTCAGTTTCCCAATCTTCGATTCCTTATTCTGACAGATTCTACTCGGATATCCGATTCGATTATCCCTTTGCTTGAAAGCCTGAAAACCGTAAAGGTCTTTAATCTTTCCGAAACAGCCCTGACATCGTCAGGCATTGAACAGCTGGAAAAGGCGCGCCCGTACGTATCTGTCATTTCCGACAAAACAGGCAATCCAGGTTGGCAGCAGTCAATCTTACTTGAAGAAGGGGCAACCCTGACCAGACTCCTGTTTTCGCCAGATTCCTCCGCGATCTACACCGCGAATTCAAAAGACAATCACGTGGTCGTGGAACGGCACTCGCTGGCGGAACCTGCTGACGTAATCAAACGACAGTATCCTGGAAGAATCCAGGAGCTCTACCAGGGCGATCGTCCGGATCAAGTCCTCGTTGCCTACTTATCGTCGAAAGCGGACGACGCTTCTATCATGGTCGATCATTTCCCGGGAGGAGAAGACGCGTATTCACTCCCGGGCACTCTGATGAAACTCAGTCCCGACAAGACAACAATTCTGGTCACTCGTCGCGGGGAGTCTGTCATCACGGTGCACGATTCTGCAACCGGAGAGCAGCTCACAGAAATCAGCGAGACTGAAAACAACCGCGCCGCCATCCACGATGTCTACTTCACTTCCGACAGCAGTGGACTGGTCAGGAGGACTTCCAGGAATATCACACTGTTTGATCTGTCCGATCGCAAAACTCCAGCCCAAAGTGATTTCGTTTCTCTCCATGACAGCTTCACGAGAACTCACCCCATCCCTGTCGCTCCTCAATATTGGGCTTTGTTCGGAGACAATGCACTTTTCATCTTCGACCATCGTACGAATTCGCGGGAAACTCCCCAAAGGACCGAAATCAGCGCGACGAACGGACTCTATGTTCCTCAATCAGGCACACTCCTCGTCTACGAACTGAATGGCCCGATCCGCGTCATCGATCCACTGGAGTTGTCTGTGATTGCAACCATTCCTAATGACGCGCAATTGTCCTGGGTCACGCTGTCCAACGATGGTCATATCCTCAAAGCGTCTGTTGCCTCTGCCCACAGACCATTAACTGTTTGGAATATCGAGTCGCGGGAAAAAGTCGTTGAGATTCCAGACGTGTATTCCAGTGCATTCTCTGCCGATTCAAAACTGCTGGCCACTTTTGACAAGAAGAATCACAAACTTGAGATCACGTCTCTCCTTCCAGATTGACAGGCGGCATGAACAGGCTCGTGGTGCCCAAACTCCTCGGATGGCTGACCGGGGTAGACAGGCAATGTTCTGGCGATCGAGAGCAACTGCAAATGCTGGGCAGCGCTGCTGAACAAATTGTGACAGCGGCGCGTTAAGTGGTGAGACGGCAATGCAAAGGCCGCCCGTCTTCATTGACGGTGCCTCCCAGATTTCATGTTGCAGTCGCCCGACTCTTTTCCCACGGCTTTGAAGACATCTGTCAGTACATAGGTGCGGTTGCACGTCATCGCCAACAGGTAGCCACACGAACCAAGCACTCGCAGCCAACGAAAGAACACTCATGTCAATTACAGTTGCGTGTCCTTATTGCGGAACGAACTATAGTGTCGCCGCCGAAAAGGCTGGTCGACGGTTCAAGTGCCGGAAGTGTTCGGAGATTATTAAGGCGTCGCCGTCGCCACATAGAGACGACCAGCAAATTCGCACCATTAGCGGGACATCCAATACGCTCCCTCCGAAGAGACCCAAGAAGCGTTCTCGTTCGCAGCCAGCTAAAGCCGAGCAACACGACTCGATGTCGCCACTCAGTGCGAAATTTCTAGCCCTGGGGGGCGTACTCGGGCTCTGCTGCCTGGTGATTGCAATTCTTGTGCTCAGCGGAGGCGGAAGTAGCGATCAGGATCGGTCGCAAATGAGTACGGCCGCTAAAGAGTCGGACTCTTCAGCAGCACTCACGCCGCCCAGGCCAGCACCCGATGTCGATGAATCGGCGCCTGACGAGCAAGTCGAACTTGCGGCTCAACAAATGGACGCTGAGGAGGATGCGCCCGAAGTCGCTCCAGTCTTGGGAGAGAAACCTGATCCTCCGGCTGGCGAACTGGACCTACTCGAAGCCTTCGACATCGATGAAGTCCTTGCTGATGACCGCGTCAGATACATCTCGGATTCAGAAATCGATCGAGTTGACGAAACAGGGACACCGTCTGCAGGAGGCGAAGTTGTATGGACGAATATAAAGAAGTTTGAGAACCCGACAGATGAAGCGGACTATCGCCTTACTCAAACGACCGTGAGTCGTTATCTCTCTCTCAGAGGACCGGCGATTATCCAGGCTGACGGCAGAGCTGTCCGCCACATCGATGTCTCCGTCTTCAAGGGAGGCCTTAAGAGTGTATTCGTAGGGCGATTTCTTCGACGTGAAATCAAGACACGTTTCTCAAAGTCGGAACCCCGCCATTCTGGACTGTTTCTCGATGGCAAAAAGTCTGGAAAATGGTTGCTCTTCTATGAGCAGGCCGACGATAGCGATTCGCCCCCCCGGCTCCGCGTAAGCGGCACCTACGCCAACGGGACACGCAATGGCACATTCGAATGCTACGACCGTGAAGGAGTGCGGACGTGGAAAGGAACTTTCGTAGATGGAGAACTGTTCTCGTCGACATCTGAACCAACTCCCGCGTTGCCGGCTTCAATGCAGAGAATTACCGGCTTCATCAATCAGCCGGGAGGTTTCGTATTCTCTCCCGATAACCGCTATGTCGCCATCATTGGCGAGCCGACACTCATCGCGGGTAGCCGGACTCGCGCGAATCGCGTTGGCGACTTTGAGTGGGCCGACTCGCAAACTGCCGTCATCGTGGCAAATACGCAAACTGGAGAAACTCTGCTCTCAATTCCATCTCACTCCACAAGGAAACCGGAGGTATTCTTTTCGCCCGATAGTCAGAGTCTGGTCGTAGTTTCGCGTTTTGACGGAGCCGGCTTGTGGAATATTGCGCAACGGAAGCAACTCCTATCCTGGATTCCGACACAGACGACCACAGCAGACCACTTTAGTGACGATGGCAATCGATTCGCATTCTCTGCACAGACGGTTTTCACGGAAGATGGAAGCAAGACCGATGAGTGGGCCACGTACGTGATCGAACCTGCAACTGCGACCGGCATCCAGAAAATCGATTTTGAGCAACAAGGTTCTCGGATGTACGTCGCTGATTTGTCTGGCGATGGCCTGTATGTCGTGATGGCTGGCAAGTCGATCTTCGAGGTCTTCTCGGTTAATGATGGAAAATCGTTCGGACGCAGGGGAGCCAATAATCCAGAATCGATTCGCTTTGTTCCTGAGGCGGCAAGACTGCGTATCAAATACACGTCAAGGAATTCCAAGCGTGTCTACGAAACTCCATTCGACACCAACATCTCTTTGCGCCCTGACTTCACCCCGGCGGAGATACTCAGGAACGAACATCTGTGTGTGATCAAAGACGACGACGTCGTCAAAATGACTGACGCAATGACTGGGCAACTGTTGTACGAAGTCGAAGTTCCCCAATACGATGGTTCTTTTCGGTCCCGGTCAATCCCACCTGGCAGTCGATATTGGACGTCGACTATCGTCGAGGACAACGTCCGGACATTCGTACTGCGAGACTTAAGGTGCGGCGACCTTCTATGGACACTTGAAGGCGTTCACGCAACGCCAGTCGTTTCTGAAACGAGCAACTGGATCGCGGGGCTTGATGCCAATGCACGAATACAGCTTGTTAACTTGAAGGGAGATTGCCAGACTCCCCAATTGCCTTTCACTCGAGTGACTGGGTTTGGATTCTCTCCAGACGACAAGTACTTTGCCTACGGCACGATTGAATCTGATGTATTGCTGGTGAACTTCGATGAGTATACGCAAGCAGAGAATGCTGAGGAGCCTACGTCCGAATTACCGAAGCCAGAAATCGTCGAAGTGACACCGAACCCACGAGCTGCCACATTGGGGACGGCTACCATCCAGACTGTCACCCAACTTGGAGAAACGTCCTTCGTTCAATTCCGGATTGCCCCCCACGAAGCGTGGACCCCCGATCATGACGGACACCTGCGGTTCCGTGTCCCAGCGTCAGATGAAATGGCCCTTGAAGTCCGCATCAACGATGGCAAGGGGAGGCTCTCCCCCACAGTCGTCAAGCAGATCTCAATTCGTCCCAACGAGTATCTGAATTGGGATCTGTTGGCTTCGTTCGATGGCAAGGCGAAAGAGAGCACCCGAGTTCCCATTACGGGGCCGGCCCAAAGAGCTGGCTCCTTCTATAACATCGCGACAGAAGATCCGTATATGACGGTGCGGTTTTCGCCGAATGGCGAAACGATGGTTGCTTTTGGGAGTAAGAGAGGCATCTTGCGAACCTGGAAGTTTTCGGAACCGCCGGCGTCCGGATTAATCGCCTGCGAACCCAAATCAAGTGGAGTAGGCGGCTTTTCTGCTGATGGATCGATCTTCTGCAGCGGCACGAATGGCAATGTGATTCAGTTGTGGGACGTAAAACGGGGGAAGGTCTCGTTTACCGATCCTGTTGAAGCCACGCCACCAGTCAACCTCAGCGAAATTGCCGTTCACCCAATCGAGAATTACGTCTCAGCTCCGATTGATAGCGAGACAATCCGTTCGTGGGATTTTGACGGAGCACTCCTGGAAGACCTAACGCTCTCGGAGCCAATGACGGGAACGTTCTCGCTCAGTTGGGCCGATAACGCCAGTTGCTTCATATGCAAGGACGAGACCGCCATCAAAACGTTCGGCCCTTCGGGCAAACTCCTGACGAAGATTGATTCATCTAAGTATTCGCCTTACTGCCTGACAACCGATGGATCGATCTTGTGCGCGTTCAACGGCCGTGAAGAAGCAATCGAACTCTGGGATACTCAATCTGGCGAATTGAAAAGATCGTATCCAATCAACGATGCAGATTGCATGGATGTCAGCCAGAATGATGAAGTTCTTGCCGTCGGCCTGTACGAAAGCCAGATTCTGATCCTCGATATGACCACCGGCGAAACACTGATTCGACTTCCATGTTTCAGTGACAATCTCGTTGATGTTTGTTTCTCGACCGATGGTTCGAAATTAGTCAGCAATTGCAGCAGCGGCAAAATCTGCCTGTGGGGGCCCAAAACGACGGATGAGAAAGACGAAGAAGAAACAACTCCAGCACCGGACTCCACTCCGTAGACCTTGACGTTTTCTCAGATCGCCCCGGTGAGGGCAAGAAATGCGGTCATATCGTTGTACCAGGTCTGAACTCCCGACTGATCACATTCAGCTGCCGCAGACCGGCCCGTTAGGCATACCTATTGAGTTTCGGCGACGACATATCCTCCGCCAGCATCTCTGCCCGCCCGCAAGGCCGTGACGAGGCCCGCAAATACGCGCTGAGTACCGGTACCTCTCAGTCTCTCAAAAGGCAGATCCGTAGAGAATCTTGCAAGCAGGCTTTCTCTCTCGGAAGTGGTCGATCCCATCCTGCGTGACTGCGGTCTGGCGGACATCAAGCGATGTTAAGTCCAGACCGGAGAGGCCCTTCAGTCCCTGATCGGTCAAGGATGTCTGCCTAAGTTTCAGACGTTTCAAGTGAGGACATTCTGCAAGGTACTGGACGCTCGCGTCAGTAACTTGCGTCCCTGACAGATCGAGAACCATTAATGATTCCATCTGGGTCAGAAGGTCGAGATCACTATCCGTCAATGACGTCCGCTGGACGACAAGCTCTCTAAGCTTCGAGAAAGACGAAAGAACCTCGATAGCCTTTCGGCTGACTGATGCGTCACTTATATCAAGATTCTCCAGGCACTCCTTGTACTTCACCAAGGAAGAAATGCCTTGATCGGTCGCAGACGAACTGGGAATGTATATCCAGTGCAATTCCCATTGAGAATGACACTGGCCTAGAATTTCATCTGTAATTTTTTCGCTATTGGCAATCAGGCCCCGCAACTCCTGCAATTGCAGAATCTTTTGCAAATGCTCGCTTGGGTCGTCCACGGCATGAATGTCAACTACTTGAATCACCCCAGTTTTTCCAGAGAACTCTGATGGGTCATCAGGTGTTTTCCCAATCCAGTCAGTGCCATCAAAAAAATTCACTGTCACGCTGGCTCCATGACAGAGAAGCCACTCGGAGATGGGAACTTCATTCTTGAGCCCGTCGGGAAGCGATACCTCTCGATTGGCTTTGCTGGAAACTTCTGTCGCGGAGTTGACGATTGGATTGCCCTCTGTTGATAGCTGGTCCCCGTCAGTTGTGGGCTTTATCTCAAAATCAGGCATCCAGGCAGAAATGCCGATGGTGGCGACCAATAGCGTCCCCACGGACAGCACTGCCAGATTCCTGGAGCGATCTCGCTTTCTTCTTATCACGAGACCCGAATACACATCTGACGAGCGATTCTCGCTCGCAAGTGGCACGAATTGACTCGTCGATCCAGAGTCTGACGAAAGATTTTCTTCCCCTACGAGAAGTCTCTGGAGCGCGGCTTGAATGCTGTCCGATTCACAGAATTCTCTCAATCGATCAGCGATCTCAATGGCAGATTGAAGTCGCTGTGATCGATCCTCCATGAGCAACCTGCGCAGCAATTTCTGTAATCGATTTGGCACCTTCGCTTCCGGCAACAGGCTTTGCAGGGATCGTCCTAAACTGTAAATGTCCGAACGATGGTCGACATCGCTCATTCCCAGTCGCTGTTCAGGAGAAATATACTTTCCAGAGCCAACAATCACCTGGGAAGCAGTGATGTCCGATCCTTCCTCCATGCTGATTGCCAAACCAAAATCGACGACCTTCACCAAACCCTGAGTTGTCAGCATTAGATTGGCAGGCTTTATATCTCGATGGACCAAACCGGCCTGATGAACTGCTGCGAGACCTAACGCAGATTGACGGATCAATTCACAACACTGGGAAACGCTCAGCTCTTTCGTCTCGCTCAATCTCTTCAGGTCGCACCCTTGGATTAATTCCATCGCCAGGTATGCAAATCCCCCGTCGGTCCCGCCATCATAGGCACGCACCACATGAGGGTGTTCCATCGACGCCAGAGCCCGCATTTCTCGGAAAAACCGTTCGTTGGCGGAATCGCACAATATTCGGTCCGGCCGAATGATTTTGAGAGCGACTTCGTTTCCCAGCGACTCGTGCCGAACTCGAAAGATGCTGCCCATCCCGCCCGAACCCAGCGGGGCCATCAGCTGATACGGACCGATCTTCCTCGGCAGATTCTGTTTCGCGAACTCCGCACTCTCGTAGGGAATCTGTTGGATTTGCGGAGCGACCTCTTCGGGGAATGGGATCGCTTCCAACTGGCTAAGTTCTGAGAGAAGACGGTCAATCAGTCGATCTGCCTCCGAAATCTCGTCCCGGTCATTGGGTGAGTGCGATCGATGTTCGCCTTCAGCAGTCATCAGTTTGCCTTCATGTTGCCTTCATGTTGCGGCATGACGGAGGCTATTGTTCCCGCCCGATTCTTAGCAGTAGCATCTCGTCATCAGATGCTCGTGAATAATGCTTTCCTGGAAATAACGCGACATTGTCACAAGTCAGTTTGATTGATTCAGATTCTGCTTGATTTCATCCAGCTTCATCTGTGTCAAAAGGGTCAATCTCTTCTTCACCCGACTGGAAGTCGTGGTAACGTAGCTGACTGATTTGTCCATCCGTCGAGCGACCTCACCGGACGATTGACCGTTGACAAAGTGACTCCAGAAGCAGTCCCAGTGTTCAACTCTCCCTTTTCTAGCGTACTCTTCTTCTAATTCCGCGATCGCAGTTGCCAAAGCCATTTGCTCCAGAGTCGGACCTTTCACTTCACTCAATGAGGTTTCGCTCACCTGATTGGGGATCGCATCCGCCCACGAGCCAATGTTAACAGGCCCAGCTTTCCGTTTTCGGACATGATCAATTATGCAATGAAAGGTTAGCGTTCGTAGCCATTTCCCCAGGCTTTGACCTCTTTGTTCACGGGAGAACTGCTCGAGGTTTTCAAAAGCATGGGAAAAGACTTCGACGGTAATTTCAGAAGCTGGTCGCTGTCGAAGGCCCGACCGCAAAGCCTGCCGAAAAACGCGCTCTCGATAAACAGACCAGATGCGATACCAGGAATCAGAATCGCACTGACGAGCGAGCAGTAATGTTTCGTTGGAAATCGTTGATTCGCCATCAGTTGAATTCCAAGTACTCATGACACGAACACCTTCGCTGCGCAATCAAAGGAGCGAATCCGACGGATTCCAGCTCAAAATAGAATACCGCTACCACCAGTCCTACGCCAATGAGTGAAGTCGATGACAGTCCGGCGGATGCGCGACCTTTACACACTGGTCTTCCTCAACATGCAGACGCGGGGAGCGATTGTGACGGAGTCGACATACAGGCCCAACTCAGCCTGGGTCTGCCGGCAAACGAAATGGTTCGCAGTGCAGACAGCGGAAAGGGACAAGAAGCCTGCTAACGTCGTCCACGACCTCGATGCAAAGTTCACGAGCAAGTTTCGGGAGACGGTCAAAGCTCAGGGCATGAAGACAAGCCCGCTGCCGGAGGCTTCGCCGAACCTAAATGGCCGCTGCGAGCGGTTCTTCGAGACGATCAAGCTGGAGTGCCTCAACAAGTTCATCGTGTTCGGAAGACGGCACTTGGACTACCTGACGGATTCGTTCGTGGAGTATTACAACCACCATTGAAGGCACATGGAGAAGGATCACTGCCGCCGATCCGGGGGCTGCCCGATAACGAGGAGACGATCTCAATGGACGAGTTCGAAGTGCGATCTTACGTTGGTGGGCTGGTGAAATCCTTTGCTCGAAAAGCTGCGTAGGCGCGAATGCTGCGGAAGTCCTCCGCTTGCTACCGTACCGTTGCGCCGTCGAAGCACTTCTTGCTTAGTCAGCGCTTCTTGCCTGGCTCAGTAAGTTGCTCCGTCCTTCACGTTGACCTTCCTTCGCGGCCGCGGTTTTCGACCAACACATCCGTTGAATAGAAGGCGCACCGTATGTCGAGACGGGCGTCCTGCGGCCGCGCGACTTGGAAAAGATCGGCATCTCCGGCGTCTACTTGAACAAACTGCACGCGGATGGCTTGCTGGACCGTCCCAGCCGGGGGCTATACACCCTGTCCGACAGCGTTCCGACCGAGCACCGAACGATCGCCGAAGCTGGCAAGCGTATTACCCATGGCGTTGTTTGCCTGCTCAGTGCCCTCCGATTTCACGATCTGAGCACGCAGGCTCCTTCGGTTCCGTAGGCGACTTGCGATTTTCAGCCGAGCGGCCTTAAAGCTCAACACGCAGGCATTTTACGTCGAACACTGAGTTTTGCAAAGCGTTGCAAACCGACGCATTTCGTCGCAAATATGCCTCCGTAATTGGCGAGTTTCTCCGTAGATTCCGTAACGGATTTTGGATGCCGTTTATTTAACCGACGGTGATCCGACGCGGAGTGATTTCTCGCAACCGAGAGCCCGAAGCAGGCCTTCTCTCACCACCGATTCTGGCTGCACATCCGCCCTTCCCGATTCGCTTGAAACCGGCCACTTTTCTGGCAGAATCTCGGTCCCAAGGTGCTGTTCAATGAATGTGCCACACCGTCCAGAATACGATCTCCAGACAATAGCCAGATGGCCAAAATATTCCACCCACTGCTCGCCCTGATTGCCTCCGCCACGGACCGGGAGCTGGCCAAGTACATCGAGTATAGACGATCGCATTGGACGAGCTTGAGGTGCGGTCGTACGTGGGCGGGCTGGTAAAGTCGTTCGCGAGGAAGGCGGCGTAGAACGACAAGAGACTCGTTGCGTGCGCCTGTGCCATAGCGCGCAATCACTTCGGCCCATCCCCTGCTCTCCCTTTTTATCCGACTCAGTCCGCGGCTTCGTCTCTCACGCTCAACCCATTTCGCGGAATTGTTTTGCGTCAAACACATCCGTTGAACAGGAGGGGTGAACTGATTTGGTGCCATAAGCCGGAAGACTTCGGCACCGCTGCTTACGGACAACGCAGAAAGGAAGCGATCGACGAGCACTTCGCTCAAGTCCTGAAAGCTGACGACATTGATTGGCTATTCGACTACTGGCTTGAGCCAAGTGCCAGACTCCGACAGTATCTGTGGGCTCATCGAGACGCCGAGATCGAGACAGCGAGGAAACTTATCTCCGTGCTCCCGCCAGAGGTTCTGTTCCGAATTCTGCGGTACCCCGTCGATTCGTATTGGGAGCGGTATCTCGGATGGCCTGATCTGTTGCTGTATCGTGATGACGATTACTTCTTTGCGGAGGTAAAATCGTCGAACGATAAGCTTTCAAACGATCAGAAACGATGGATTCGTGACAACGACGATGTATTGAGGATGCCTTTCAAGCTCGTGAAAGTTCACAAAACTGATGTCGTCGAGTTGGCTCCGTAATTACTGCGAATGTAAGTGCTCACATGTGTCGTTGCCGAGCTTGTGAGTCTCTCAACTTGCAGATACGGAGTTGAAAGGCAGTCGAGGCCCGCTCCGTCGAAGGAGGCCGGGCGGACGATGGCAGACCCCCAAAAATGGCGAAGATGATTTTTTGGTGGCGGAGGGCTACGCGCTTGAGGGCGATGAACCATCTTCGTTGGGGCACATCGCTTGTTGCCAAAGGTCGGGCCGCTTCGTGCAGATCGCTTCGACTTCGTAGTCCCGGAGTTGCCGGGCGAAATCCGCGATTCGATCGAGCGAATGCCCTTGGAGCTCCGGAGATACGATACAGATCTTAAAAGCCCGCGAAAGGCGCGCGTAGCTGCTGTCATCCAGTGGCAGCCGGCTGAAGCAGTCGACCCACACCCAGTCGACATGCCCCGCCAAGGAAAGCGCGCTTTCAATAGGCTCGTACTCGCTGAATCGCACGGCGATGCGATGCTCCCCCGCGGCCAGCAGCGTGCGAATCATGGGATAGGAGCAGTCGAGAAAGAAGTAGTCTCGGACAGTGCCCGTCGCTTCAAGTTCCTCAAGTACACGATGCTCTATCCGCTCGCTCTTGATGTTGAGAATCATCGTGCCGTGGCTGTAGCGTTCAAGGTAGAGTGAAAAGTCCTCGCCGTCTTGAAACGGGTCGTGCTGCAAGATGAGCCGCTCGCCACGATCACGTAGATCTAGCTCGACACCGTAGCTGGTTGGCACCTCCGCCAGTTGTCTGCGAGTGTTGACACGGTGCGCGATGTATTTGCATTTCATCGGTCGAGCTACTCCCTATTGTTCGTGCTGCACACTACGCCATCCACGGTCTGGTAAGGCTGCGGCCAACCCCGAGTTTAATTCTGCGAAGGGAAGCCTTAGCTTCCGGAAACGCGGCGCGCTTGGATTTATTGAGCATGGTCGCGATGCCAATGGAAGAGTCTACTACGGAGTCGGCCCCGGGGAATCCATTCGCGCGTACTCTTCAAAATCTCACTCATTCCGGACGTTCGTGAACTTAAAGTGCATTTCACCGTGAACCATCGGAATCCCCTCTCGTATTTCATGATAGGTGTGGAAAGTCTCCTCAAACTTCACTTTGGGTTGAACGTACAGTTGCTGGTAGTAACTGTCTTTCCTCCAACAAATCAATAAGTCATAATTACTGACAGTCTTCGCATCTAAGACCCACAACCGGTCGAATTCAACTCGCCGTCCATTTCTTCGGGGGACACCCAAGTCGTGCGATACTCCGACGCGTCGAACATCTGACGAATATGCTTCGTCCCTGCGTTGAATGTCTCCGAGGGCATCGCGTATTGCACGTTGTCGCTCTCCGCCGCGAGGGTTCGACCGCCTGTAAACCGTCCCGGTCAGATTTGTCGTATTCAGCAAGACAACGATCACGGCAAACGTCACAACGCAACCATTTCGCACTTGTTTTGTCGAAAACACACGCACACTTTAATCAAATACGGGATATTAAATAGAAAAGGATCAAGAAGAAAAAGGGAACTGTCAGGCCCGGACGGAGGAATCCTGTGTTGTTTTGAACATCTGAAGCTCTGTATGATTCGGCAATCATATCAGCACCAACCTTTGTTTGTTTCGGTGGGCCGGTTGTATCTTCCTGGGAACCGAAGGTCGGCGGACTTTTTGCGGGAAGGTGATTTCGCGAATCGGAGCTTGCTACAGTTTAAGCCGCTCGACGGGATCACGCAGCTGGCTCGACACCGTTGCATCTCCGCAAGTTAACGGCGAGTGTTGAATTGGTGCGCGATGTATTCACATATCATCGGTCGTGCCTTCCAAATTCTTGGCGCTGGATACTACGTTCACCCGCGATCTACGCCAGGAGTGCCGTCGACTCGGGATCGCCGCTGCGCAATGCCGCTGCGAAACGTTACAAACCGCATGCCGAGAAAATTAAGAATCGTCGTCAGGCCGGTCGCTAGGAGGAAGGCCAGCCCGCGGCTTGCGGGGGGCGACAGCCGCTCGTCGAACGCCGACAGGCACGCGGCATTAACCACCACATTTACGCCGAGCGTCAAACAGTAGAGTATAGCGTAAGCGATCGGCTCATCAGCAGATCGTCGGCTTGACTCGAACGTCCACAACTTGTTGCCGATATATCCAACGGTCATGCCACTGACGTAGGAAGTGGCCTTTGCAGCATGCGAGCCAACCCCGATTTGCACCAGCAACACATACACCGCGAGGTCGGTGAGTACGCTCAGGCCACCTATCACCAGGAGTCGGCGAATCTGCCTGAACGTTTCGCGACGTTCCGATCACTGTTCAGCGGATGCGATCAAAGTACCGCTCCCACTTCTGGAAATCCTCGTAGTCGGCGGGCGTGCCCCAGCCGATGTATTTTTCCACTTCGAACACTTCGACGCGACAACCGTCAGCAAGCAGCAGGTTAGGAACGACGTCCATATAGAATTCGCCGCCGACGCGCTCGTCGCTTGCGACGAGACGGTCAATGGCGTCAATCATCTGCCCGGCGCACCGAAACGTGAAGAAGCCGGTCACCACGTGGTCGTTGCTCGGGTTATCGGAGATTGTCTGCTTGCATCGTATTTCGATAGCACGGCGACCGTCAACGCGCACGTAGCCGTATTGCTGGGGCGCCAGCGCCACGCCGGGATGGCGGCGGTAGGTCCACACCAGGGCATCGACTTCCCCCTGTTCGATCGCGTTGGCATGCCGCGCCGAATCGTAAAGGTGCGTGTTGTCGCATGCCGCCACGATCACGGGCCAGTCGGGCACAAGCTCTTCAGCCGCCAAACGGACCGTACACGCCTGGCCTTCGGTCTGCGCTTCGACAACGACGATTCGCGCTTCAGGCAGGTGCCGCCTCAGCTCCCGGTCAATAGCATAATGTTCAATATGTTCACGGCGCACCAGGAGAATGATGCGTTCGGCGGACGGCAGATCGCGCACGGCGCGCACGACCATCGGAGTGCCCGACACCGGGATGAGAGGCTTAGGTGTCGTGTATCCAGCTTCCAGGAAACGACGACCTTCACCCGCCATAGGTACGACGATCTGAACTGCCATCGAAATCAGTCCTTTACGCGGTGCTTTAGGATGCGGATTCGCAGCGAAACATATTTGAAAAGACAGCCCGTTCGACCACAACATCGAGATCGACAAAGAGCCCAAACCGGTCACTTGCCACGAGCGAGATCGGCGCCAAATGCGGAATACGCAGGCGGTGCCACTCGGAGATTGGTACGTTGAGCTGGTGGCCCAACAGACACCGGAGCACGACGTTATGTGTACACCCAACGATGGGACATTCCGTTCGTAAGTGCTGAGCGGCGAATTCGAGGACTCGTCCGATTACGTCGCCCAGATTTTCACCGCCGCCGGGAAAGCGAGGGTCCTCGCCTCGCGCCCACGCCTCAAACAGGTCGGGAAATTCCAACCGGGCTTTGCTCACGGTTCGTCCTTCGCAAGATCCATAACGGATCTCGGTCAATCGCTCATCAACTCTGAGGCGGTTTGGGATAGAGACCGCTGAGCCAACAAGCTGAAGGGTCTGGGCCGTGCGCTGCTTTGGTGAAACGAACGCTACCTGGGGCGCTGCACTTCTGATTGCCTCGACGAGTTCTCGCGGGATCTCATGACCGCTATTCTCGATGGGCAGATCAGATTCACCTTGGAAATAAGTGAGATCTCCCCTGGTCCGGTTCCAGGCAGTTTCCGCGTGGCGGAACAGCACGTGACGGACCGCGTGCTGCTCGAACGCCTCGCGAAACTGGTGCTCGAAAGCATGCACGAAGGCCGTTGTCGTTTCGACCAGATTCGGCACGGATGGATTGAATTGCCCCTCCCGCTTGCGCCTGGCCAGTTCGCGGTAAAAGGGGGCAAACCTCTCGGCGCCCTCCGGAAACTCGGCAAAGTACGCCGACAGCAACTGCTCGCCCTCCTCCGCCCTGTTTTCTCGGCGGACCAGCTTGAGCACGTTTTGCATCAGGAACCGCATTACGTGGTAAGCGAACTCGCAACGGTCGCGATTGTCCATCGGCTGATGCCGCTTCGCCTCGCGACAGACATCGCCGTCGTCAAAGACCAGCGTGCGATAGCTGACGACGCCGGCCTTCAAGTCGCTGAGGTAGTCTTTTGCGCTGCGGCGTCCACTGATAAAGTGGTGCGGCTGCAAGCCGAACGCGGGATACACTTCGCTGAGTTGTCGACCGTGCCATAGTGTCGAACGCTGCCAGTCGAGGCAGGTGAAAGGGCTGTTGATCACGTGGTCGCGATGACTCTCGCACGTGTAGACCATCAGGTGGAGCACGGCCGTTCTCGTGTCGTTAAACTTGAGTGGTCCCAACGTAGGGTTGATCCGCAAGTAGTAGCCTTCGTCCGTTAGCAGCGGCTCAAGTGCCTCGGCGAAAGCCTGTTGCATGGCCGAAAAACTGGCGGCGTCGAGATGCCGCACAACAACGATCGTGTCGATGTCGGAGATGCCCGCCAGGTCCCCTCCCTCGCTGAAGCTACCAGCAATCGTCGTAGAAACAATGTCGGGAATTCGGTCCGCAGTACTGAAGATGCGGTCGACAATAGCTGCCTTCAGATCATCTGGCTCCATTCTCGCCTCCCGCCATAAGCGTCAAGGCACTGACAATGGGGTTCTCCGCTCGTAACACGCTGCTACTGGATACGATGTAGCGCGCTGGGACTCTGTGGACGTTGTCGGTCGTGATACCGCCGTCGAAGATGACTTCGTAAGTGTATCTTGGGGCCAGGTCCCAGAAGGTTTGTGCCATACGGATCGCTTCAGGCATAATGGTCTGCCCGGAGTGCCCTGGTTGTTCGATTCCCAGCACCATGACAAAGTCGACATGTGGCAAAAAGGGCATCAGGTCGGCAAACGTTACCGTGTGATGCCAGACGACGCCGATCTTGCGGCCATGTTCGCGGCAGCGAGCGATTATTGCCAGCACATCATCCTCTATATCGGTGTGCACCAGGAGCCAGTCAAAATCGTTCCAGCAACATTCGATCCAGCGGAGAGGCTGGCGCGACATGACGTGTAAACACACAGGTTGCCACGTCCACATGCGGCGAATATCACCGACCAGGCTGAGGTCGACTGGAGCAGCGTCGGGGCAGAACGTCGAGTCGACTATGTCGATATGGACATGATCGAGCTGGTCACCAACTCTGTGGTACGCGTAATCAAGCTCTTCCTTGCGATGAGGATAGAGCGCCAGACCAATGTTTCGCGTCGTTTGTCGAAACGTGAACCTGCGATGCAGGTTGTAGGCGATCAAGAACAGGCAGCCAGCGGTGACGAACCTCGAGAGGGGATAGCCAGCCAGCTGGCCGATCGGTGCGAAGCTGGCTGCTGCAAGGTTTGCCGCATAGCTCAACACCGACACAACCACAAACAGGAGGAACGTGCGGAAAAAATACTCCCGCGGCACGCGAAAGTTGAATCGTGCGTTCATGTAGAACGCGAACAGCAAACCTGCAATGAACCCCAGTAGGGAGCGCATCACAATGGGCCAAGATCGCGGCAACAGGCCCTCCACTAAGCAGACTTCAAGCGCGATCGACAAGAAGCCGAACAGCACGAAGCCGGCGAGGAAGCGATAACGCCAGACAATCCAACGCCCAGTGCGTAAGATGCGCGTGCCGAGTGGCATCCCTGCTGTATCAAGCCGAACGGAGGCGTTGTGCGTTTCGGAAGAGCCGGTCGCGGAGTTAACATCGAACGACGATTTCATGTCGACCTCCGCATGGCGAATCGTTTGAGCAGGACTGGCCGCTCACCGTCGAGTGCGAACAGGCACAGCGCGGGGAACACGACGGGACCCAGCGGCGCAAAAGACCGGAGCTCCTCCCAGACTATGGGCCAAGTCTGTTGGTCGATTGAGGCGATCGTCACGTGAGGCTGTAAAATGTCCCCAACATACGGGAAGCCCCACTCTTCAATCGAGTCGCATTCTTGAGGCGTCAACCGGGCCCATGCACTGTCGTATCGGGCACGCGTGCCAGCCCGGTCGCGCAGCGGAGCCATCCCCTCGACAACCCGTTGCTGCACATCACGCAGCTGCTGTTTTGATGCCTCAGTCAATCCACAGACCAGCGTGTGCTTTCCTGTAAGGTTGTCGTCTGTGAAGAGGTGCCAACCGGCCAATTGGGCTTCCGGCGCGACAAGGCTTTGCGCAAGGTGCGCCGCGCACGAGACGAGCGGGCCTGTATTCCTGTAACGTGCCAGGTACAGTGTCGAATGCGGCGGGTCGGCAAGGAACTGCTGTTCTCCCACCAGATCGCGGACCTGTTGCTTACGGGCGATCACCGACTTCGAGAGCGTTTCGTCGGGCTCCAACGCCAGGAAGCAAGTCGTGAGGTTGCTCATGCGTGGCCCCCGATCCTGAGTCGAAACATAAACGCTATGCTGCCGCAAATCGTCCGGATTTTCGACTTCCAGGTCGAAGACCAATTGCTCTCCCCGTATTCACGGGGCGGGAAGTCTACGTCGATCTGACGAATCCGCAATCCACTCCTGATGGCGCGATATAGCAGGTACACGTCGAAGTTGAAGTCAACTGGGGGATTTGTGACCAAGTCCATCACAGATCGATGAAAGAGCTTCGGCTGCGCATTGATCTCGGGAATCCATTGGCGCAGCAGCACCAAGGCCACAAGTTCCATGGCGCGGCTGATGAACCGTTCCATGAAGCGCCGCCCGTGACGGCAGCCCTTAACAATCAAACGCTTAGAGTCCGCGTCAGCCAGCCAGACGTCAAACACCCGAAATACATCGGCAGGGTCGGTCTGCAAGTCGGCGTGTGTCCAGGCGAGCACCTCACCACGGGCCTCCCGAAGGCCCGTATAGACACCGTCGCCATAACCTTTGTTGTCCGTGATTTGTACGCATCGCGCAAACGGATGGGATGGCAGCACTTCCGCCATAACCTGCTGCGTATCGTCTGTCGAGCCATTGTCGACGAGAATAAGTTCGAAGTCGTACTGTTCGGTGAATTGGGCGAATCGCTCAACGATTTTCACAATGCCTCGCGACTCATTGTAGCAAGGCAGGACGATACTTAAGAAAGGATTCGACAAAGCAACAAGACCAATAAGTGGGGAACTTCAAGGAAAGGAATGCAGTATGAGACGTGTCGTCTGACGTTACAAATGTCACCGGACCGTCTCGCGGTCTGCGAGGCAACCTCGGATGCCTCGCACAGTTCTCCTGTCGTTGATCATCTCGGTGTCGTATTGACTGACGATGAGTCATCGAACTGACCATAACGGTTCTGGTATCGATCGTAGTATTTTGCGGCGGACTCCGCAGAGATCAGGCGTGGTTCGCCGATTTGCATCGCGAGGTGAACAGTCTTGGCGACGTCTTCTGTCACCGTGGCTGTTTTCAACGCTGCCCGCGGCGACTCTCCCCATGCAAAAACGCCGTGATTCGCAACTAAGATTGCCGGCGCGCTAGTGTGCGATTCAATGATTGACCGCCCAAGGTCATTGTCGCGGCATTCAGCAAAACTGGCACAGGGGATCTCACAACCGAACTCGTCGGCGATAGCGGTGAGGCAAAGCGGAATTGGTTGATGGCAGGCGGCGAATGCTGTCGCGTAGTTGCTGTGCGTATGCACTATGCCGCGAATCCCTGGCATCCTGGAGTACAAATACAGGTGGTGCGGCAAGTCGACACTCGGACGCAACGCACTGTCGACTGGTTCACCGCTCTCGACGTCGACCTCAACGAGCATTTCAGGCGTGAGCGACTCGTAATCAACGCCGGAAGGTTTTATCACCATCCGTTTTCCGACTGGATCAAGACCACTTGCGTTGCCGGAATGCATGGTCACCAATCCCGAAGTGAACAACGCACGATTCACCTGACACACTTCTTGACGTAGTTCACGCAAATTCACGATTTCAGTCCTCGATACGACAACACCACCGACGGTGAGTTGATTTCCGGCCACCTACAGTTCAGTTCTCGTTCGCAGAATAGTGGTGGATTCTGTTTGATAGACGGCCGTAGTACGGGAGAGCAGCGTCTTGGTCGGTTGATCGCCGTTTTCAAGTACGATGAAGTTTGTGCCCGATGATTCCAGAAACTGTTGCAGCCAGAGATCGGTGGTCTCGAAGTTCTCCAGCGCCTCGCGGACCTCGTATTCCAGCTGTGGAACACGACTAAGCCATGACCAGTCTTTGCCGAAACCGAGCCAGTACTTAATTCTCCCCCGAATATCACGCCTTTTGGAGAACGGGGTACCCGAAACGGTGCCGAACCCTTCTGCATAAAAAGCATCGATTCGCTCCAGCGAACTTGGACTCAAGTTGACGTACGACGCGTAAAAATGAATATTCTCCGCCATTCTCTGTCCATATGTCGGTAGCATGCCCACTCCCTTGTACTTGGTATTCTCGATGTACATGACTCGGCCACTCAGTGCCGAGCGGGCCATGCATGTGCCCCACTCCTCGTAGTGTTTCCCAAACAACACGATTGAATCGGGCGGAGTGTGTTCACGGAGCCACGAATACGTTTCGATCAAATCGTGGGGCAGGTTCGCATTCAGGTCGCCGCTGCGGGATAGTGCTACTCTTCCTGCGAGCCCAATCGCTGGTCGCATGGCTTGAACTACGGAAAGTCCACAAAGCAACAGCAACATTGCGATAGTGCATATGCCGATGGCGCGATCTCGTCTCACCAATATGTGCGATGCGACGTTCCAGATCACGAGGGCTGAAGCAACACTGGTTGCTACAACAAATTGAGTGTGGTTTGACTCGGTTGCCTCGGTAAGGATAAAGCAGCCGAGGAAACCGGAGAGGGCAACTCCGGCTACCGGAAATCTCACGTCGTTCGGTTTAACAGCGAAGAAATACGCCGCGAAGAGCGACAACAGAAAAAGAAATGGCACGCTGCCAAGAACCTCGTTCTCGAAGCTCACAAATAAGCCATACGGGAACATGAACCAATGGTTATGGGCGTGTGCGCCCGACAGAAACAGCTTATAGAGCAGTGCAAACGAGATCCCTATCGCTATGAAAAGGGATAGATTCTTTCGGTTAAATTCGCGGCATGTCAGCAGAAAGACCGCACCGAAAAACACCAAAAAAAAACTTGCCTTTGTGAGCAGCAAAACGATTGACGTCAGCAAAATCGCGCTACGCTGACGCGTTTGCAAGAAATGAACTCCGCCAAGCAGGAACAGATGTGCCAACGCATAGGAAGGTGTCGCGAGAAGACTCCTGTCGAACAGGTTGAAATGGGCCCCAGTCTCCCAAAATAACGGGAGAAACCAAATTATCAGGATCGGAGCTCGCAGCGTCGGATAAGTGCCGGAAAAGCTATCAAGCAGCAGCAGGAATAAGAAGCAAAAGCAGGCAGGCGTCGCAAAATAAACCGCCTCGAGCACTGGGATTTGTAGCAGGTCCGAGATTGCCGAGTTGATCTGCGTGCTGAGAAAATGGAAATGCAACTCAGCACCCGCGTAAGAGAGATCGGGCGGATTCAAAAGGTCTGTTCGGTAAGAATGTCCGATGCTTAGTTCGTACAGCGGATGAAACGAGTCGTGAACGAGGTAGCCGGTAGGCAAAGACACTCCAGCCAGTGACACAAGCACGAAAAGAATGACCCACATTGCGCCGTCGAGGAACCGAAACCCAAAGGGCAGGTCGTGGGGGCCCCCCTCGGTGGGATCGCCGGGCCAGCGAACTGCAGCCACCGAACATCCCAAGGTGAGTCCCAGTGAAACCCAGATGCGGAGGTCGGCGGGTAGGAAAGTGACTAGGAGGAAGGTCAGTGTGGTGAGGAAGAATGCAGTAATTCGATCACGTACAAGAGAATCGATCCCGCGAAACACTGCGTAGATGGCAATCAGCAAGACGGCGACGCACAGCGTAACGCGCACTCCATGAAAACATGAGCCGACGGCGAAGGACAACAAAATCGCAACTGCAAGCCCCTTTCGATTCAGAAAATACGTTTCCATGTTCCCTCGATAGTCGCAGTAACGGTTTCAGATGCCAAACCAGAGGGCGCAGAACGACTTGGACGATCATTATCCATACTACTATCGGCGGGGGCAAGATGCACACGACATGCATTCCATTTTCGACTCCCAATTGTCCGCGGCGACCGCATCTATTCTTACGACCGCAACGCTCGCCGCTGCTCTCCGCCAGCCGGAAGTGCGGCAGATGCTCCGCGAAATGATGGAGCGCCAAGCCGGGCGGCAATGAAGGCGGTCAACGGCAGACGACCGCCACGTAGGTAGGAATGCCCTGATGTGGACCGTTGTGCTCAACTTCGATGAGCGGCGCGAACTCCCTGGCACTACCGCTTCTCCGCGTGCGGTATCAATGTCCTTTAGACGACTGAGCACCTGCGTGACCCTCGCTCTGCTGACTCCGAGATACCGGGCCAGTTCAGCCCGCGTTTTGACCAAGCCGGAGTCCAGCAGTGAATGGTATGGACATGGTTTCTCATGCCTCTACTGATCTGTACACTCACAGGAAGCGTAATTACTAAACTGCCCCACCCCGGAGATCACCCCATTGGAACAGGCTGAGCGGATTGAACAACTGCTCGATGACTGGAATGATCTGCTGGAATCCAATCCCGCAGCCGAGCTCGATGCTTTCATCCGTCAGCATGCCACTCACCTCACCGCTACGGAGCTGATTCAGTTCCGGCGAGTCGCCTGTCAACTGGCCGATCTGGACCGTCGCCTTGGAGAACTGGTGGAGAACAGTTCCGCGTATCCTTCCGCAAATCTAGAATCTTCGCGAGAGCACGTAGTTTTTCTACGGCCAGGACTCGAACCAGTTCCTGGTTATCAGCTGCTCGAACCGCTCGGCCAGGGCGGATTTGGCCAGGTCTGGAAGGCCTTCGGACCAGGCGGCTTTCCAGTGGCTCTCAAATTTGTGCGTCTGGGAGATCAGGCTGGACAGGCCGAGCTGCAATCACTGGAGATCATCCGCGAAATTCGTCATCCCCATCTCTTGAGTATTTTCGGGACCTGGCAGATCGAGGATCGTCTTGTGATTGCCTCTGAACTCGCAGACGAGTCGCTGCAGGGCCGTTTCGAGTTGGCACGTCAGCACACCGGCCGGGGGATTCCACCTCGGGAACTCCTCCGCTACATGATGGAAGCCGCCCAGGGAATCGACTTCCTCAATCAGCCGCGGGGCGACAGCCGGCCGGGGGTTCAGCATCGGGACATCAAACCGCAGAACCTACTGTTATCTGGCGGTAGCATCAAACTCGGTGATTACGGCCTGGTCCGGCCTCTCACTCATGACATCACCGGGCACACGGGACGGCTGACGCTCGCGTTTGCAGCACCAGAGTTCCTGGAGGGCAAGACCAGCCACCGCAGCGATCAATACTCGCTGGCGATTACCTACTGCTACCTGCGGACAGGCGTTTTGCCGTTCTCCGGGAGTGAGATTGAGATCATTGACGGTCACCGTAACGGCCAGCCTGATCTGACGGAACTCGATCCGGCCGCACGTGAGGTGGTCGAGCGGGCCTTGTCGAAGTCTCCCGAGGATCGCTGGCCATCCTGCCAGGCATTCGTGAAATCATTGATCCGTGCGATGGCCGCTCCGTCTGCTGGAAGTCCTGCAACGCCAAATCTGCTTCAATCCCAGCGAGAATCGTCGCTTCGACTGAAGATTTGGAAGTGGCCGCTCGTCGGAGTGATCGCACTCGTGGCATTCTCGGCCCTCGTAGTCGTCCTGCCCGAAGTGACCCCCAACTTCATCGGCAACTTTCGCCTGCCTCCTCCTTCCGTCGCCGCTAATCACGCTCCACCTGTTCCGGCGGTTCGAGTCGCAAACAATCCGAATGGGAAATTTCTGGTGCCGGAACTGGAGAAGGACGAGCAGGAGAAACTGGTACTTGAACCAGAGTTGGCCCCGGGCTGGCGACGGCTCTTCAATGGTAAGAACATTGATGGCTGGTGGGTCCAGGGACGTCCAGGCTGGAGTGTCGCAAACGGGACCGTCGTCAGCCATGCGACGTCGCCCGATGATACCGGCTACCTCATGACGGCTGACCAGTATCAGAACTACGAGTTGCGGCTCGAATTCCGGCTCTCACCCGACAGCGACAGTGGAATATTCCTGAATGCGTTGCCGGAACACCCCGTCGATGGTTCGCAGTTCCTGGAAGTGGAATTAGCTGGCAATCAACGTCCCGGTAGCTCCCCGCCCTCAGCATCCAGCCGATCCGGGAGTTTGGTCGGTATCGGGGCCGCGGACCCGATCGACCTGCCGACTGGAACCTGGCACGTTATGGAAATCTCCAAGCATGATCGCAGGATCGTCATCTCGATGAACGGTCGGGTCGTACTTGATCAATCAACAGCTGATGCTTCCCAGGGACATATTGGGTTGCAGCTTTCTCCGACCCGCTGTGAGTTTCGGAACATTCAGATCCGGGCGAACGGTCCCGTTCCGCTCTCGCCCTCCGAGTCAAAGTTAATCGATGCTTTGCAGGGGACCTGGGAATTGAAATCAGAAAGTGTCCATGATGGGCCGGTCTCCGCAGAAATCCTTGCCCGTCGTGACAAGCGGCTGACGATCACACGCGATGAGTTTTGGATCGAATACAACAGTCTCAACTCCGACCACGTCAGCGAGGAAACAGGCATAATCGTCCTGGACCACAAGACAAATCCAGTCACAGTCGACATGCCTTACCGGAACAACCAGGGGAAGAGGCTTGTCTATCGTGGCGTCCTTCGTCTTGAAGGGAATCGACTCCGGCATCGCTTCATCAAGATTGATCCTGGTGATTCATCCAAGCACCCTCCCCAGTCTTTTGACGCTCCCTTGCGTCCCGGAGTCTGGGAAAACGTGTACGAACGGGCGAACTGACTTTCGCTAAGGTTGCGAGATCGCAAGGGAGACTCACTTCAACGGCTAAAGAAGCCGGCAGAGCAATGTTCCGCACCTTTGAAGACTTACCACGATGAACAACGGCCCCGGGTATACCACAATTCTGCAGAGCCTGCTTGACCGCCTTAACCGTGGGGAGGATGCTGCGCGAGCCGAGCTCATCTCTCACGCGATGAAACGTCTGCGTGGACTGGCCCGCACCATGTTGCGGCAGAATCTGGCGGTCCAACGCTTTCAACAGACCGATGACGTGCTGCAGAATGCTCTACTGCGACTTAACAACGCGCTCAAGGCCGTTCGGCCGGAAGATTCAGACCGGTTCATGGGACTCGCAGCGACTCAGATTCGTCGGGAACTGATCGACCTGTGGAGACACCATTACGGACCTCTGGGAGCCGGAGGACACCACCATTCTGACCCGGGTCTTGTCGACTCACGCGGAATCGCCCGACCATTGTACGATCCGGGACGTGACGAACCGAGACCGAGTGAAACTCTTGCTATCCACGAGGCCGTCGATTTACTGACTGCCGATCAGCGGGAAGTGTTCGAGAAGCGTCTCTATCTGGAAATGACCCACGAAGAGATCGCTGTCGAGATGCACCTTTCCTTAAAAACCGTCAAACGCCGGTGGCGGGAAGCCAAACAACAGCTGGCTGTCCTGCTTGATCCCGACGCTGACGGCCATCAGGCAAGGAATGAGGGTTAACACCCGGCCGTATCGCTAACTCCTTCGGAGCGGAAGCGGTTTCTCTGGTATTTCGGTCCAGACCACGTCTGCTCGGTAACCAAGAGCCGCACAAAATCCGACGATCACCCGTTCTGCATTCTCACGTGCCTGTTGCTGATACTCAGGCGTTTCCGCAGACTGTCTCACAAGTTGCTGGGCCTGCTTCATCGCGGCATCGTGAACGGACGGGTCCGGTCCCCCGAACGCGATCAGCCCGTCGCTCTTCAGTTCGTACGTGAGTGACCCCTCGTGATCGACCCGTGACCATCGAACCGTAGGAGGGGAAAGCTCGATGCGAACTCTCTTTTCTTCCCCCTGCCCCTCAACCTGGGTGAGCTGTGCCAGTCGCAGGTCCGTGGCATACAAGGCATCTCCCTTGATCATCCAGGCTCCCTTGTGACCTCCCCAGAACCACGCGTCTCTGTGCGAGGTGTGCAAGACGGAAACCTGCAACTTCAGGGACGTCAGATCTCCAAGCTCCCGCACCCGGTCGATGGAAGGCCCTGTTGATTTTACGACGACAGGCGGTGGCTTCGGTCGGGGTTCTGGTACTCGAGAGCGAGCCGCTGCCAGTGTCGCTCCAGCAATCGTTATCATCCCAGCCAGCATGAGCAAATTTCGCATTTATTCCTCCCCTTATTATGTTGCAGATCCGAGGCGATCACAATTCGTCGCCGAACATGGGAGAAGCGTTCGCGATCAGGATTTCGGGTCAGTACTGGAGACGAAATTTCTGAAATTCTTAAAACATCCGGACTCAACACAGAGGTTGCCCTTCGGTTCCGTAGACCTTGATCCCCTTCCTCTTACTTTGCGGACGCGTTGCAGACCCCTGTTTTTCAGGGGGCTTTTTTTTGATCGAAGCTGAGAGAAGCGTTGGAGAATCCCCCCCTTTACCGTATTTACGGGGGGAATAACGGGGGGATCTGAAACCTTCGGTTTAGTCTTCGGTCTTATACGATCTGAGCATTCTCAATCGTTGCTGGCCACACTTCATTGGTCTACCACGACGGACTCGTGCGAGTGCCGGATTGGTCTCAGGCCAGTGTTGGTTACACTCTGGCGCGGGTCCATGGATCAGGCCAAGCTGTTGCGGATTGGTCTCAGGCCAGTGTTGGTTACACTCGGCCGGCCTGGTGGCCGACCAGGCTTACAGTTGCGGATTGGTCTCAGGCCAGTGTTGGTTACACTCAAGAGCTTCAAGAGCTTCGGACGTACTTAGTTGCGGATTGGTCTCAGGCCAGTGTTGGTTACACTATTGATCTGTACCACCGCTCGACGCTGCTTGTTGCGGATTGGTCTCAGGCCAGTGTTGGTTACACTTCAGCTTCTTCGCAGTTGCCACCGTTGAGTGTTGCGGATTGGTCTCAGGCCAGTGTTGGTTACACTTTGGAATCGTGACGGTTCCGCTGTTCTTCAGTTGCGGATTGGTCTCAGGCCAGTGTTGGTTACACTCGTGGCAGCTGGCGACATACCACCTCCCACGTTGCGGATTGGTCTCAGGCCAGTGTTGGTTACACTCAGGGTTGTTCGTGATCATGTCCGATATGAGTTGCGGATTGGTCTCAGGCCAGTGTTGGTTACACTTGCAGCTCCGGGTCATATACAATGTCTGTGTTGCGGATTGGTCTCAGGCCAGTGTTGGTTACACTACGTTGTTAGCCTAGGGGCGTGTGCCTCTGGTTGCGGATTGGTCTCAGGCCAGTGTTGGTTACACTAGAAGTCGCGCCCAGTCCTTCTCCGCATCAGTTGCGGATTGGTCTCAGGCCAGTGTTGGTTACACTTTGCTCAGAAGTGGGACGACTGGAGCAGCTGTTGCGGATTGGTCTCAGGCCAGTGTTGGTTACACTCTACAACCGCGTTACCTACCGCTTTCGAGTGTTGCGGATTGGTCTCAGGCCAGTGTTGGTTACACTCGACCTCTCTGGCTGCTAAGTTCTCTCTCCGTTGCGGATTGGTCTCAGGCCAGTGTTGGTTACACTTGCCCGCACTGCGGGAAGTTCCAGGAACTCGTTGCGGATTGGTCTCAGGCCAGTGTTGGTTACACTCTGTGGCGTGCTGCGTCCGTTCCCCTTGCGGTTGCGGATTGGTCTCAGGCCAGTGTTGGTTACACTTCTGCCTGCGGGAGGCGATTACGGGGCGGGGTTGCGGATTGGTCTCAGGCCAGTGTTGGTTACACTTTTCCATGGAGGGGCCGCAAGCGGCCAATGGTTGCGGATTGGTCTCAGGCCAGTGTTGGTTACACTCGCTCATACCGTGTTCGCCAACTCCTGATGGTTGCGGATTGGTCTCAGGCCAGTGTTGGTTACACTTGGTCAGGCCACCACTTGCGGATGCGGCTCGGTTGCGGATTGGTCTCAGGCCAGTGTTGGTTACACTCGCTCGTCCTCAAGACGCACGAGCTGGTGCGTTGCGGATTGGTCTCAGGCCAGTGTTGGTTACACTTGCGTGGTTGCTCGATAACTGGTACAGGCCGTTGCGGATTGGTCTCAGGCCAGTGTTGGTTACACTTGAGGCGGCGCGGGGTGTTCGTTGCCCCGCGTTGCGGATTGGTCTCAGGCCAGTGTTGGTTACACTGATCAACTCCGCAGGTGGTTACTTCTACGAGTTGCGGATTGGTCTCAGGCCAGTGTTGGTTACACTGCACCAGCCAGCCGGGGACGTTCCCCAGCTGTTGCGGATTGGTCTCAGGCCAGTGTTGGTTACACTCGACAAGCTGTTCCTGTTCTTCGACGATCCGTTGCGGATTGGTCTCAGGCCAGTGTTGGTTACACTTACGCCGGGGCGTTCGAGTATTCGACGATCGTTGCGGATTGGTCTCAGGCCAGTGTTGGTTACACTTTTAACCCTCAAGACACAACTGGAGGTGTCGTTGCGGATTGGTCTCAGGCCAGTGTTGGTTACACTCATTCGGGCGCCCGTGGTCGCGGTGGTTGGTTGCGGATTGGTCTCAGGCCAGTGTTGGTTACACTCGAGAGGAGCGGAGAGAGCGACTATGCGGCGTTGCGGATTGGTCTCAGGCCAGTGTTGGTTACACTATTCAACTCATCTTGCAGCTCTGCAATCTGTTGCGGATTGGTCTCAGGCCAGTGTTGGTTACACTGTCGGCCCTATGTGCAGGTCGACGGGCGTGTTGCGGATTGGTCTCAGGCCAGTGTTGGTTACACTTGTGAGTGTGTAAAGCGTGTGAGTTTGAGAGTTGCGGATTGGTCTCAGGCCAGTGTTGGTTACACTTGGAACGGATACGACTACCCGACTCATGTGGTTGCGGATTGGTCTCAGGCCAGTGTTGGTTACACTAAGGCGAACGACGGGCGATACCTGAAGTTCGTTGCGGATTGGTCTCAGGCCAGTGTTGGTTACACTGACGATGGCGGACTACAGCGACGACAGGCGGTTGCGGATTGGTCTCAGGCCAGTGTTGGTTACACTTACTTCCCCAAACGATGGACGATGGTTTATGTTGCGGATTGGTCTCAGGCCAGTGTTGGTTACACTTGTGGAAGACGATGTTCTATTAGCTAAAGAGTTGCGGATTGGTCTCAGGCCAGTGTTGGTTACACTTCGCGGTTGAGATCGAGATGAATGCGAGGGGTTGCGGATTGGTCTCAGGCCAGTGTTGGTTACACTTCCAGTGTCCTCTGCCCTTCTCAACGCCCCGTTGCGGATTGGTCTCAGGCCAGTGTTGGTTACACTGGAAGAGCGATTTGATGATGGCGTGGCGTTGTTGCGGATTGGTCTCAGGCCAGTGTTGGTTACACTGTACGGACGCTTATATCGACCCACCGATCGGTTGCGGATTGGTCTCAGGCCAGTGTTGGTTACACTTCGAGAGGTTGAGCGTCGAGTCGCACCATTGTTGCGGATTGGTCTCAGGCCAGTGTTGGTTACACTGACGTAGAGCCTGATTGCTGTGGATGTGGTGTTGCGGATTGGTCTCAGGCCAGTGTTGGTTACACTTCTGGTCGGAGATTCCCGCGACGGCTGATGGTTGCGGATTGGTCTCAGGCCAGTGTTGGTTACACTCGCCCAGGGGCGGTTTGTTCCGGTGGAATGGTTGCGGATTGGTCTCAGGCCAGTGTTGGTTACACTCGCTCCCTCTACGCCTGGAGTCAACGGCAGGTTGCGGATTGGTCTCAGGCCAGTGTTGGTTACACTCATCGTTTCAAAGCCCGCCTGGGCCGCTTGTTGCGGATTGGTCTCAGGCCAGTGTTGGTTACACTGGCTTCAGTCCACCTTTCACACAGTCTGTTGTTGCGGATTGGTCTCAGGCCAGTGTTGGTTACACTTGGTGGAGGATTTCAACGAGGCTTCGGGAGTTGCGGATTGGTCTCAGGCCAGTGTTGGTTACACTAACTTTGTTAGACGAGTTGTCGACTTCTTTGTTGCGGATTGGTCTCAGGCCAGTGTTGGTTACACTGCTTTGTGCCTGACGAAGGAGAAATGTACAGTTGCGGATTGGTCTCAGGCCAGTGTTGGTTACACTAAAGCGAGGTAGTATCTACTACCCGAAGCGTTGCGGATTGGTCTCAGGCCAGTGTTGGTTACACTTCACGACGGTATTCTTCGTCATACTCGCCGGTTGCGGATTGGTCTCAGGCCAGTGTTGGTTACACTCCGGAGGCCATAACCTCTGACCTAATGACGTGTTGCAACGTTTGAAGGTCAGAAAAACTGAAGCTGCTTCGGAGCGGATTCGGGAGGCTGGCGGACTTTTCCCCAGAAAATCCGCATTCGCTCGAACTGTTTATCTGTGATCGAAAAAACTCGCACCTCCCCATCGGGAGGGATGTGTCGTTCGATTCTGCGCGTGTGCACATCCGCATTTTCCTGGCTCGGGCAGTGTCGGGAGTAAACCGAGTACTGCATCATAACGAATCCGTCATTCAACAGAAACTTGCGAAACTCTGTGTAGTCTCTGCGCGCTTTGGGTGTGTCGGTGGGCAAGTCAAACATAACTATCACCCACATATTTCGATATCCGACGATGTGCATTGCTGAGGGATCTCCAGTTCGGCGCGTGGATCCTCCAGACAACGAACAAACGAAGCCAGATAGCGGTTCAACTGTACGAGTAGAGGCCCCTTTCCGTGGGAAACAGAGAACGCTTGCGTGAGACTTTCAAGAATCATCGATTTTGCATACCTATCCAGTTCGACATGCCCGGACGAATACAATTCACGTACCACCTGATCAACAATTGGACGTAACGGTTCAACGAGATCATCAGCGAGACAAAAGACATTGCTTCTGTGGATATGCTTTACACCGATCGACGGATGTAGCCCAGCAGCCACGATGGCTCGCGCTATCGCGGCTCGGTAAATGGCATACCCGTAGTTGAGCAAATTATTGGGAGCGTCTCCGTATCGACTCCGTCGGAATTCTTCTTGTTCCCGGAGGTCATGCAGCCAGCTTTGCCAATAGATTTTAGCAGCCTGGGCCTCGTGATTCTGAGGGTCACCCGTTCGCACTGTTCGCGCTAGCTCGACAAGGCGTTTTCGTGGTGCCGAATCGGCTTGAAGGTTCTCGGCTTGGCCGCTGATCTTGGATATGACGATCTGTTTCCAGATTCGCTTCTTTGTCGGAGCCGAGACATCGATCTGCAGCTTGAGTCGGGTTACAACCTGACTGTGATTTGGCAGGGGAAGCACCATTGAACTTGGATGATGAGCATCGTCACAAAGAACAACGACAGTCCCATAGGCACCTAATCTCACGAGAGCGTAATGGGAGAAGGTGGCCTGCTGATTATCCACTATCAGTACTCCCAGGTCTTCGCAGGGAATACGTCCAATCACTTTACCTTTAACGGTGATTTCCAGCTGTTCGTGTCGCACACGGAGATGCGCGGGAGTCTCTGAAATCTCGACGATCTGCTTAATCATCAGGCGGCTCACGTAGTCGAGGGATCGCCTCCATGCCTGACGGATATTACCTGACGATAACTGACAGCCGAGGGAGAGTCACGAACTAATCGCGTTTTAATCATTAGCCCAGCGGATCCGGCCCAATGGATCGACGGTCACCTTCCTCGCAACTAGAGTGTTTGGCATTTTCGAGACCTCTCCGATTTTGGAAGATGACTCGCCACCAGCGCAGTGATGCTTAAACCACATTTGTTTCGAAGTTGAAGCCGAACGAACGAGACGATACAGCAGTTCTTTTCCATCTTCCTCAACGAGTATTGACTCATTGTTGGAGAGGCTGAACAGGAACCTCGCATCAGGTCGTTCCGGGTGAATTCGCCTGATAAGAGGTTCACGATTCCGTAATCGATTTGCCGCCTCCAGCATCGTCACGAAGACAGCATCTCGCCGAATCCTGCCCTTGGCATCCGTAAACTCGAACAGGCAGAGATGGTGAGTGTTACCCGGCTTTACAAAAGCCTTGTCTCCACGGATCGGGACAACGGTTTCTTCGTTCTTCGTGATTCGCACCTTCTTGAGAGCGACTCCCTTTGCCCTATTCTTCCAGAGTGGCTCTTTCCAAACGTCGGCTGTCGGTTTGCGACTCGCTTTCCGTCCCGGAGTGATCCCAAACTCAGCCAGGCGTGCCACGATGATCTCTCGATCTCTGGAATCACGAATGCGGTCGACTTCCGCCATGGAAAGGTCTTCGACTCTCTTGCGTATCGTAAAAACGCCCGGAACACGAGTCCGACCGTAGAGAGTGTCCTCATGTAACTGCCCGGAAGCCTTCCGACGAACGCGATACGAGACATTGATGGCCCCGATCGCGTTCATGGCGGAATCTCGAAAAGATGGCCAGGGTTCGCCTAGACGCTTGGACGCCCTGACGGCATCTGGAAGATCACCTTCATATCCCAGTGCACGCGCATGTTCGAATCGAAAGACACGGCCAAGATTGTAGACCCGCTTCTTATCGGTGAGCGCCACCACTAAAGCATCTACAGCGTGATGACGCTGATCCAACCGATTCTTTTCTCCGGGAGCAAGCTCTTGAGCGGCTTCCCAGGCTGGGCTGTCCTCTAAGTCGGATAGTAGTGTTTCGAGGCCCCAGCGGCGACGAAGGATTGCCGTGTAACGGCCGCTGACAGGCTCAACATCCACTCCGAGGGATTGCAGATAGGTGCGGACCTGGGTTGTGATATATGACGTATCATTCAGCTGCCGAGCGACAAAGTCCGAGTCAACCTCCTTCTGAAGAAACCGTTTGAACTTCCGATACGGCAACTTCCGAGCACGCTGCACGATTTCTTCGTACCGTTTCGGATCTCTATCACCCAGCCATTGAAAGGGCGTTCGATCTCGCTTGTCGGCATTCGCTTTGCGAAAACAGACAACACGATTCATTCGGGAATTATCCTGGCTCTGCCAACGCGGAAGAATATGGTCGACATCAGTTTCAGCCGACAGCAACTGGGAGGGAGATATACTCTGCCCCGTGTAGATGCAGAGTTCGCCCTGCTCTCTCCAGAGAAGATACTTCTCGATGTCGCCGCGGCGGGCCTGCCCCTCTCCCAGATATCCCTCGATCCATTTCACAGCGGCAGCACGTCGTCCTTCATTCCGTCGCTGCTCCTTCACCATCTCGGCTCGCTGCCTCACGGACAGCTTTGCATCTCTCGCAAGTTCCAGGCGAATGCACTTCAGCGACTTCTGCTGACCGTGAACATGCTCGCGCAGAATCGCATTCACTACCGTGCGCACTTCGTGCAAAGCCTGCTGCACGATCGGATTGGTGACTTCGGGAGGGCTGTCGAGTCGAGGCACGCGTTCGAGATTTCGTTCCCAAGGTGCCGGATATCCAGCTTCTCGATATGCGGAGGGTATCGTTTCATCACGGGAATACAGAGGTAAACCCGCCTTAACATGCGGGAGAAGTCGTTTGATCGCTTTGAGCGAGTAGTTTCCGTATCCAGACTCCAATGGTGTCCGATTCAATAGTTTGTCAGCAAGACCTGTATCCAATCCGGCTTCCTGGAGCAGATAGGCCAACCGTGAGTGATCATCATCGATGATAGCCGCGACAATCCAGTTCCTCGTACGCTCATCGACCTTCCACCAGTCCTTACCGACAAGCTTGGTCCCAGCCAGAGCATGGTCGATCGGCATACCGTGCATCTTCGAACGCTCCGCACGCTCCAGATTGAAAGTCACATTATCTGGCGTGTCGAACAGATGCTTTCGAATCGCATCGAATGTCGCTTCCTTTCTCTTGGACAGATAGCGCAGCAGCTTCGTACGTTCTTCTTCGGTAAGAGGTCGTTCTTCTCGAGTTGAAACGTCGATGAGCCGCAGATTGTTCACCTCCTGGTAAAGTCGCATCTCCTGAACGCGTCGATCAGCCCTCGGTGCACGCGGCAACCGTGGTTCCAGCTCGCACGCACCGACCAAGCCAGTTGAGGGTGGTTGAATGGGACGCTGATAGAAAATCGTTTTCAGAATCTGCCGACGATTTGACTTCGTCAGCAGGTCGGGGTGAAAACGGCGCTGCGACTGCCAGATCCGGACGAATTCGTAGACGTACATCCGTCGTTGTGTATGCCTTCGACGGAGAGAATCGTTAGCATCGGGATCGGTCGGAACAGGAATTCTCTGAGATCGTTGGAGCGTGGGATCAATCTGATCGGCGAGATATTCCCCGAGTGTTCTCGCACCGCTCGAATTGATTGCTTTCTGTAGTTCGCTGATCTCAGCCAGCATCCCGCTGGTTTCTTTTTCGCGTTCTCTATCTGCCTTCCGATTCGACTTGAAACCACGCCGCTGATTCAGGTGAAGCAGCACCCGGCCCAACTCATGGGGCTCAAGTGGGGCATCCAAAGCTTTCTTTCGCAGGGAGTAGGGATCGGCTGCCTTGAAAGTGGACCGCTCCCAGTCGATCCGGTCGGGGGATTCTCGATCCTCGAGGGCGACGGACGGAAGCAGTCCCATCTCAATGAGCAGCCGGCGCAGAGCCTGCTTTCGTTTGGAACGTCTTCGCAGCAATCTGCGAGTTCCGCGGGCCAGACGTCGATCGGCATTCTTGGACTTCTCTCCGCTCTGCGTCGACTCCAATCCCATCGGAAAGATGCGAACCCCTGCAGCCTCGATCTGGTTGGTGTCGTCGTCGATCAACGCCCATCCGATGGAGTTGCTACCGATATCCAGCCCGAGCGTCATTTCAGTCATATAATCGTGCCTCAAGGGGTGTTAGTTCAGAGATCATGAATACATGAACAAAATACGTCTGACTTTGCAAACGAACCTCAAGCGGTCTTTCTCGCAAAGGCTTGACATATCTCAGTGAATGCGTATGCTACGTGACGTGTAACCAACACTGTCCTGAGAACACTTTTCGCAACAAAGATTCAATGTTCGCAGGCACTGCTCCACGGAGCATCCACCGCACCTCGCGAATTCGACGTGCGGTTTTTTCATGCGCTGATCTCTGCCGGATTTGGCCCTGAGCGGAAGGGCCTCAGCTTCTCTTAAACTGCGGCGCAGCCGTCCTTTCCCCGGACGAGGAGAATGCGCCGCCTGCTCGTTGATCTTGTGCGAAGATTCTTCTGAAAAATGTTTCAAGCTTGGCGGTTCGGCAAGTCGAAGATTTCTCCAAGGCATCTCGCGCCAAAAAGAACAAATAAGCATCCCACCTGTCCAGGCCCGCAGGAAATCAAATTGAATTAAGGGGACATCCTCAGGGATAGTCCGGGCAACTTCTAAACACGGGAATATCAAAGAATAGATTCTGCGAGATCGCATGCCTCAGGCCTGAAGGCCTTCGAGGCTCTTTGATTGTTTCTATCTCCCGTGGTTCTGTTGGAAGTTGTCATGCCGCATCGCAGTCCGGAAGGACCCGAATCTGAATTCTCCGTAGATGCTGCGGATGGAGCGAGCCGCCGGCGCCGAGGCGGCGAGCGAGTGAACGCAGCATCGGCTGAAGGGGCGAGATCAGGTAACACGCCCCTACACAGTAGCCAGGAAGAGTCTGAATGGGAGTCCTTAAGAGACACTTCCACAGTTGCGATTGACTGGTTGGAAACCGCCGGTGTCGTAGTCTGGTCGTCTCGAGCGGAAGAACGTCGAGATGGGCTCGAAGAAGCCGTTGAGATTGCTCGTGGCACTTCTCAGCCGCACCCGATCACACTCAACAACTACCGTTGCCTCGTTCATCCTTATGGAATGGGGAAAGGCCGACAGACTCACCTGAAGTTCCGCATCACCTGGGGAGACGTCACTCTCGGTCTCGACTTCCGTTCGAAAGCCTCGCGCCGCTTTCATAACTTCTCGCTGACGGTTCCGGGCGGTCCCTGCCTGATCCACGGCGGACTCGCCGTGCGTGAATGGGCGTTTAAGATCGTGAATGCTCTCGGCGGCGGAATCCACGATGAATGGATTCGACGGCTCGATGTGTGCGTCGACCTTCCCGGCCTCAATCCTCGTCAGGATCTGTTCCCCGCCTGCTGCGGCAATCAGTTTACCTCAACAGCGAAACACCATCGAGTTGACTGCCACCAGGGTGAAACGGAAACGTTCACCCTCTCGTCAACCGACCGGCTGACATTGCAGATTTACGACAAGCTCCGGGAAGCCACAAGCAAGAATGATCCCGTTTACCTCCAGTCGATGATCGACAATCGCTGGAATGGTACGCTGCCTAAAGCGGCAACACGCGTCGAGCTGCGGGTCTACCGGAACTGGCTTGCTCAGTGGGAAGACGACCACGTCGAACGTATTCTGAGCAACTTGGGATCTGTCGTGGAGCGATTGCTCCCCGAAACAGGAAAAGCATTCTTCCGGTTGCTCGATCGAGCCCCCGACAGAAAGAACAAACATCAATCCCGCTGCGAAGTGCATCCGCTCTGGAAGATCATTCGAGAGGTTCTCGTCCAACAAGAGACCGAACAGGATCTCGAGTTTAAACGGGTTCGGTACGGTGCAGTCTCGCAGCGTCGGCTGTTCTCGATGATCAAGAGTTTGCTTCTCAGATGCGCCGTCGAGCAGAACCGAACGATCCGCGATATCCGGGGAGCTAAGGAACTGCTCCACGATCTCAGCTACGCGAATGATATGAACGACTGGGCATGGTACGAAGCCTGGAAGGAAAAGGCATCCAAGCACGGTCTGTATGATGCCGCAATCGAGTTTGACTTTGGATTGAACGTTCAATCCTTTTGATTTGTCCCTGCTACTGTCATTGCGATAGTAGCTACCTTTATCCATGGAAGGATAATGCATGATTACACGTGTTCCATTCGATGACGTCGGCCAGTTGGCCCGTCGTAAAGCGAGGCTGTTCGACGGGCTGGGCGATCCCATCGACATCGAGTCTGATGACGCCTTCGTTGTGATGTTCAACCTCACTGCTGAGTGGGAGCTGAACGTCCTGGTGGATGAGCACGACAAGCTGAGAGGCTACGAGCTCCAATACCGGAAAACCGAGCATCGTTTGATTCTGCCTGTCTGAAGTCAGGCTTCTTCTGTTTTTTTCGTTGAGAAAGGATTCTCCATGTCAGTCGTTGTTGGTCGTATTCACGCTGAGGAAGCTTACAGCAAGGAATTGCTGCTCAAGCTGCTTGGCATTTCGCAGAAGTTTTGGGATAAGATGCTCGATGAAGGCTTGCCCTTCACGCGGATTGGGCACACGCGCTGGGTGACTGGCGAGGCTGTGCTCAACTATCTGCATCGCAACGCAGAGAGGAAGCCGGAGTGAGGCTACGGAACTGATCAAAACAGAAAGAATTTGATCATGGCCAGACCTCCAGAGATTGGAAGTATCCAGCTCTATCCTGAACGCCCCTTGAGGCCGGCGGATCGAAATGGATTCGTCCTGAAGTTCTACTGTCCGTTGCGAAGGACTCGCATCCGCAAGAACTGCGGCACCCGTGACCGGCGTGAAGCCAAACGGGTGCTCAGGGAATGCCGCGAGCGTCTTCTCAATGGACAGTACGTTGCCTCCGGTGGTGCGATCACGGCAGCCCAGGAACAGGTGATGCGTTTGTCTGCTCCTGAAGCCGTCGTGGAGACCATCGACCGGGGGAAGACCTGGCAGGATTGTTATGAGCGATATCGCAGACATCGGGCCACGCGAACGCGAGAGATGTCTCTCACGCACGCGTTGTCCCGAATCTGTATCGCGGAACGGATTCTGAAGACATCGCTCAGAACGGAAGAGCTGTTCGTCAAGGAAGTCATCAGCCTGGATAACCTCGAACTGCTGCAGGATCGTCTGCTGGCGGGTGTGGAGTGCCGATATCCCACTCGGTCTCCAAATACCGTCAACAGCATGCTGGCAGCAGTGATGGCGTTTATCCGGTACTGCTACAAACATGGATGGATTGAAGCGGTTCCTCCACTTGAGAAGCTGGAAACGCGAGACGTCATGAAAGGCCGTCCGATTACTGGCGAGGAGTTCGAGCGAATGCTCGGCGTTACTCCCACGGTCGTCGGTAAGAAATTCTCCCCGGAGTGGGAGTTCGCGTTGCGGGTTCTCTGGGAAAGCGGATTCCGCATCAGTGAGGCTATGGATTTCTCTTGGGATGATGATCAACGAATTCATCCCGTTTGGAGTCGGGCAGCTCACTCGACGATTATCGTCCCGCCTTCGCAGAAGAACGGACGATTGCAGGAAATCCCAATGCTGCCAGGTCTGAAGCACCTTTTGCTGTCAGTCCCTGAGAAACGCCGCGAAGGATTCGTGGTCAACGTTAGACTGAAGCAAAGACGCGGAGAACGATTGTCTGCCGACGCCGTCAGCAGAACAATCGCGAAGATTGGCAAGGAAGCCGGGGTGGTGGTGACGAAGGAGAACAAAGCGACTGGTGTGCGTGCCAAGTATGCCAGTGCTCACGATCTCCGTCGTGGGTGTGCGGCTCGACTGATCAATTCGGGGGTTTCCGCCGAAACGGTCAAGGTCGTCATGCGTCACGCGGACTTCGCAACCACCGAGAAGCATTATGGAGCAATTCGTTCCGCCCAGGCGGCGGGCGATGAGCTGCAGAAGAAGCTGATTGTCAGCGACAGCGAATCAGCATTAGCGGGGGGATAAACGGGGGGACTCGATTTTTTCGATTTCTCGCTGAATCCCGCCCTCGTCGTAACCTGTTGCCATTTAAGGCTTTTGAAGTACACCCCAGAGGATTCGAACCTCTAACCTTCGGTTCCGTAGACCGATGCTCTATCCAATTGAGCTAGGGGTGCGTGGCGAGGGCGTTTGCCTCGTGCAGGCGTAATATGGCAGATCTGGGGGCGGGTCGCAAGTCCGTGTGCTTCGGTTTTTTTGACAGTTCCTGGAGCTTTCTGTCCGGCCGGAATCATCGATAAATTCGGTGTGGTCGGGGCTCTCCGTGAGGACACGCAGGAAGGCGGGACGTTCGCGGCGAATGTGGCTTCCTGTTTTTTTCCGGGGAAGTTGGTCTGTTGAGGGTCTGAATGCTTACAATCGGGGGGCTCGCCCACTTTCGATTGTCCGGCCGTTCTCGCCGGGTCCGCTGACGTTCTCTCTATCCGGCGAGCCATGACCTCAACTCTCAAGACCTCCGATCCCCTGCGAAAGATCGTGACCGGTCTGCTGCTGTTTGCGACGGTCAGCTTCGTAGCCGTGCTGGGCTACATCGCGCATGGATGGCAGGTCGATGATGCTGTGTACATGGTCATCATTACGATTTTTGGCGTTGGCTATGGGGAAGTGCAGCCGATCGAGTCGACCGGACTGCGAGGCCTGACAATCGCCGTGATTGTGGCCGGCTATGGAGCCGTGATTTATACGGTGGGCGGTTTTATGCAGATGCTCGTGGACGGCGAGATCAACAAGGCTTTGGGAGCACGTCGAATGACTCGGGAAATCACCAGTCTGGAAGATCACACCATTATCTGCGGCTTCGGTCGGATGGGGACGATTCTCGCTCGCGAGTTGCAGACAGCCGGAAAGCCGTTTGTGATCATCGATAACTGCGAAGAGCACATGCAGACCGCTCAGGATCTCGGCTATCTTGTGCTTCAGGGCGATGCCAGCGATGAGCATCTGTTGAGTCTGGCCCAGATCGAGAAGGCGTCGGTGCTGGCCTCGGTTCTGTCGGACGATGCGACGAATGTTTTCGTGACCATCACCGCTCGCGAGATGAATCCGTCGATCACGATTATCGCTCGTGGTGAGAACCCTCGAACGGAGCGGAAGCTGCTTGGCTGTGGAGCCGATCAGGTGGTGCTGCCGACGGCGATTGGAGCCTCCCGGATTGCTCAACTGATTCTGAGACCGACAGCCGAGAATCTGCTGGGAGATATTGCGAGCAAGCGGCACGTCAGCGATGAACTTCGTGAAGTTGGTCTGCAGTTCGAAGAGGTGCCCGTCCTCCCTTCCTCTCCGCTGGCCGGGAAGACGCTCAACGAGATCGAAGTTCGGGGAAACCACGGATTTCTGATCGTCGGGATTCGGAATCAGGAAGGGACGGCGATGCTAAACCCTCCGTCGGAAACCGTCCTCAACCCCGGCGACATTGTTGTGATCCTGGGACATCATGACGACCTGCCGCAGGTGGCGCGGAAGTTCTCGCGTCCTGTAGAGACGATTAAGTATCGGGGTGCGTCCACTTGAGTGGAAGCCTTGCGGCGCGATGCGTTACGAGGTCGCGCGCTTTCGGCGCAACGACGCTGCGGCATGTGACCGTGCTGACAGGCTACCCATCGTCGATAGTGATGGCGACATCCATTCGGCGTCAGGATGCCGCCCCTACGAAATGGGGATTGGGAGCACTGCTGGACTAGCCAGCAGTGGCACGCCATCGGGTTGCGACTAATTTGAGGTCGCGGCTGTGGACTTGCGGACGGCGTCGTACTCTGGATTGACGCATTTGTCGCCCCAGCGTTTGAGGACACAGCGAATGCCGACTTCGGATTCCGGCTGCTGGCCCTGGTCGCCGGTTTCGACGATCCACTCCTGCAGCAGTTTGCGATGCCGTGTCAGTTCCTTCTGAAATTCGGGATCGTGAGCGAGATTGTTGATCTCGTGGGGATCGTTCTCCAGATCGTAGAACTCTTCGGCTGGTTTCGTATCGCCGAAGAAGATCAGCTGAGTCTCATTCATCTCGCCGTCGGCCATCATCTGGCGGAACTTCTGCGAGACCTCCCAGGGGTCTTTGTAGCTGGGCTGCATATACGGGCGATCGGTCAGGTAATTGCGGAGGTACTTGAATCGAGGCGTGACCACGGCGCGGATCTTCTCGATCGTGTAATCGCAACGGTCGCGGGCGGCGACGAGGTACTCGCGCGGCTCGTAGTCTTTCGCGAGGAAGTCGCGACCTTCCATCGTTTCCGGCACTTCAATCCCGGAAGCGGCCAGCGAAGCGGCGGAAATATCGATGCCGGAGATGAGATCGTCGCGGACTTTGCCTGCGGTGATCCCCGGGCCGGCAACGATGAGTGGCATATGGATGCCCCCTTCGAACAGGAACTGCTTGTGACGATGCAGTTTCATGCCGTGATCACTGAAGAGGAAGATCAGCGTGTTGTCGTAGTAGCCGTCCCGCTTGAGGGCGTCGATAATTTCGCCGACCTGCTCATCGGTCTTCAGCAGGCAGTCGTAATGATGAGCAATTTCGTCGCGGACTTCTTTGACATCCGGGTAGTACGGCGGAACGGGAACATCAGCCGGATCGATGACGGACGGAGCCCTCTTGCCTAGTTTTCCGCCGCCAAGTTGAACCTGTCCAAAGAACGGCTGATCTTTCCCCTTCCCTGCCCAGCATTTGCCGGCGACCAGTGTTCCCGGTCCCCAGCCGCCACGGCTGCGTTCGAAGTCGTAGAATTCTTCCTTGCTCCATTCGAAGTTGTAGTCGTCTTTATTCCCCTCGTTGAACGTCCAGTAGCCGGCCTGACGGAAACGAATCGGAAGCGGCGTCGCACTTTCGGGCAACGCATTGCGATCGTACTCGCCCATCGATTGTCCCCGGAATGAGTCCCGGCAGCTGCGGTGATTGTGGGCTCCGATCGACGTCTGCATCATCCCGGTGATGATGGCCGAACGCGTTGCCGAACAGACGCCGGCCGGCGTGTAGAAGCGGGTGAACTTCGTGCCGCTCTCGGCGAGGGCATCGATGTTTGGCGTCTCGATGAGCGTATCGCCGTAGCAGCTGAACCAGCCACTCACGTCTTCCAGATAAATCCAGAGAACGTTGGGACGATCGGCAGCATTCGCCGATGACACGCAGGATGCGACCAGAACAAGAGTGAGAAGAATGGTTTTCACGAGCGGCTCTTTCATAGGCATGAGATCAGGGATCTTCGGCGACGTGCGGTGGACTTCGATCACTCGTAACGCCACTTCAATTCCCAGGGATCCTTCGTTTCCTTCTGCCAGGCCTGCAGTTTCTCCTGCAGTTCTTTCAGCTTGTCCTGATGCTCCGGATCGAGGGCGAGGTTTTTGCCCTCGTAGGGGTCTTCGGCAATGTTGTAGAGCTCGAAGCGGGGACGATTTTCGTAGTCATAAATCGTCTTCTGCCCGAACGTTTTCTCTTCGCGTTTGAGCGCACTCTGCCAGGTTGGCGAAGCGAACAGGTCGGAAGCATTCGGATATGGCAACTGGTGAGCGATGTTGAAAATCAGTTTGTAGTCGCCGTCGATCGCCACCCGCATGGGGTAGTACATCGTGATCTCATGGAAGGTGTGCGACAGGAACGTTGAGTCCCAGCCTTCTGGGTGTTCCTGTTCGAGGATCGGCAGGAATGAGCGGCCGTGGAACTTGTACTGAACTTCGTTCTTGCGACGGATCGGCTGGTCATTCTCGCCCGGCTGCACCGGCGGATACTTACCCGGTGTGACTTCACAGAAGTCGAGAATGGTCGGCGTGATGTCGGTCCAGTTGATGACCGCGTCGGTTGTCATGCCGCGTTTCTTCTGATCGGGATGACGGACGATGAACGGCAGGTTGGCTCCCGGCTGATACAGGTTCGTCTTCGCACCGGGGAACGGCGGGCCGTTGTCGCTGGTGAAGATGAACAGCGTGTCGTCGAGATGCCCGGTCTCCTCCAGAATCTCATACAGCCGCTGCACGCCCTGATCGACGCGGTTGCAGGCCTGGTAGTACTCGGCGAGTTCCTCTTTGACTTCCTGCGTATCGGGCAGCCAGTCAGGCACATTCATATCTTCCGGCTTGAACAGATTGCGTTCGGTTTCCGGATACGGATTGTCGCGGTTGTTGAAGTTCGCGAAGTTTCCGGGCCCGCCGCCGCGATGCGGATCGGACGTGCAGAAGTAAAGGAAAAAGGGGCGGTCATCGTTCTGCTTGATCCATTTGGCCGCGTTCTCGGCCATGCCGACGGGATTCCGCGAGCCGCCCTTGATGCCCCCGTTCTCGTAGCTTTCAAAGTAGTACACGTCCCTCGGAGCGAGATGGTACTTGCCGATCGAGCAGGTGCGGTATCCGGCTTTGTCCAGATGCTGAGTGAGCGGCACAACCGTCTGATAGGTGCTGAAATGGTTGTAGCCGTGAGCGTGACCGTAGTGCCCGGTCGCATGATTCTGCAGGCCCGACATGATCACCGACCGACTGGCGGAACAGCTCGCCGTGGTCGCGTAGGCGCGGGTGAACTTCGTGCCTTCCGCGGCGAGTCGATCGAGCCCGGGGGATTTGGCGACCTTGTCGCCGTAGGCTCCGATCTGGAAACCGTGGTCATCGGCGATGAACAGGACGACGTTCTTCTGTGCGGCTTCAAGACTGCACGAGAGAACGAACGCCAGCAGCAACGTCGCGCACAGAGCACGAGTGAATAGAAACATTCGGAAGGCTTTCTATTGAAGGCGACGAGCTCGGCGAAAGTCGAAACTCGCGTGTCGCGGTCGAATTCGGAAACTTCAAGCCCGGACTCCCGGAATGGCTCCGGGGATCAGGCTTCTGCGAGGCCGAGACTTTGAATCGGACCGAAACCGTGATAGATATATGTCGATTCTCTGTTATGACCAAGGCTACGATTACCCCACCCACGGCTGATTTTCAAGACACCCGGATATTTCATGCAAACGGCTGCCCGTCGATACTTCACTCATTTGATGACCGCGATCGGCCCGCTGATTGCGCTCGGGGTCGTGGTGATGCTGTTCGGCATTGCCGACGCCTATCAGCCGAACGGCGGGAAGTTTCTCAGCTTCAGCAACATGCAGCGGATGTCGGTCAACATGGCGACCGTAGCCGTGGCGGCTCTGGGGATGACGTTCATCATCATCGCCGGCGGGATCGATCTTTCGGCGGGAACGGCGATGGCGCTCTGCGCCACGGTGCTGGCGTACTGCCTGAAAGAAGACATGGCCCCGTCTCTGGCGTTTGGGCTCTGTCTGCTGACCGGCTGCGTGTGCGGTCTGATCAACGGCATCCTGATCAGCAGCCTGAGGATGATTCCGTTTATTGTGACGCTGGGGACGATGTCGATTTATCTCGGCGTGGCGAAGCTGATCGCCAAAGAAACGACCGTCCGCCCGAACCGCCTCGAACAGGTGCCCGAGTGGATGCGGCAGTTCCTGAGCACGCGGGACGACGCCCTGGTCTTCGGATTGCCCTTCGGGGTCTGGATCGCGCTCATTCTTTCGCTCATTGTCGCGGCGATCCTCAAGTACACCGTATTCAGTCGGCATGTCTTCGCGCTCGGCTCGAATGAGAACACGGCCCGCCTGTGCGGTATTCACGTGACGCGAACGAAGATTCTCGTCTACGCCGTGGGGGGGCTGTTCATCGGGATGGCCGGGCTGTTTCAGTTTTCGCGGCTCTCGGTCGGCAATCCGACCTCCGGGCTGGGGAAGGAACTGCAGATCATCGCCGCGGTGGTGATTGGCGGAGGAAGTTTGAGCGGAGGGAGCGGGACCGTGCTCGGAACTCTGGCCGGGGCGGGAATCATGGCGGCCATTCAGAGCGGCTGCACTCAGCTTGGGATCAGTAACCCCCTGCAGGATATGATCTTAGGGGGAATCATCATCACCGCTGTCTTCGTCGACCAGATCCGCCATCGCCGCTCGAGCTGAAACTCGCCGGGCACTTTCGGCGGGAAAATTCTTCGATTTTTCAGAAATTGGATCAATCTCTGGAAATATTCTGCAGTGCTTGCGCATTGATTAGTTAACCCGGCCCCGCCAACCATCCACACCATGATATGACAGACCCTGTGGACAACGCGAAGGCGGGGGAAGACTCTCCCCGGTCCTTCGATGCTGCTGAGCTCTATCAGCGACACGCAGCCGGGTTACGGATGTTTCTTCTGAAGCAGCTGCACGATCCCAGTCAGGTCGACGATGTGCTTCAGCAGACCTTCCGGAGATTTCAGGAACAGAAAACAAAAGCGAGTCAGAACGGCGATTCCTTTCACATTCATGCCGGCTGGCTTTATCAGGTTGCGAAGAATGAAGCTCTCCTGGTTCACCGGAAGCAGGCGAGAAAGAAGAAACACGAGCCCCGGATCGCCAGCTTTCTGGTCCAACTCCGTTCCGGGGATCGTGACTTACTCATCGAAGCCGAGCAGGCCAAGCGTGTGCAGGACGCCTGCCAGAAACTTCCGGAGATTCTTCGACGCGTCGTGGAATTGCGGATTTACGAAGATATGAAGTTCGTTGAGATCGCGGAGTTCCTCAAACTCCCCCAGGGAACTGTCCTCTCTCGGATGGCCCGGGCTCTCAAGATTCTCAGAGTGGCTCTCAGTGATATGAATTCCGGCGACGAAGAGTAGCCGAAAGCGAAGAACGATCCCTTCCCGCGGCGAAAGACGCCTTTACACAGGTCCACGGCGATGTCCGAAGCTGATTACGAACTGCAGGCCCTCCGCTATTTGACCGGCGAACTCACCGGCAGCGAACAGGAGCATTTTGAGCATCTGCTCGTCGATAACGAACGAGCCGCAGAGGCATTCGGAGACACGGCTCGCATTCTGGATGCCCTTACCGCTTGCCGAGAAACGGTGCCTGCCGAACGGAAGTCCGTCGGTTCGTCCCGAATCCGCTTCGACGGATGGCCTGGCGTGCTCCTGGCAACCGCGTTGACATTCCTCATCGGCCTGTTCGCCGGACGGTACTCCGTCCAATCGCCGACGGATGCTCCGACTGTGGTGAATGCCGATCCCGCCCCAATCCCCGCTTCAGCTACTCAGAATCGGACCGCCCTGATTGCTGCGGCGTGGATTGACCTGCAATCAGACATCGGCAGCGATGAGATTCAGGTATCGGTGCTTGATGAGATTGATTCGGACTACGACAGCCTCGCCAGCGAGGCGACTGACGCAGAAGAACTCAACGTACCCAACTGGATGATCGCGGCTCTCGAGTCGCAGCAACGCTCCCCTGCACTTCCGGAAGCTTCGGACGATGCCCCGCAGGAGGCGCTCTAACCATGAAGACGTGGCTATTCACTCTTCTCTGCGTCGGTGCCCTGGTCCTTCCACCTCAGTCGTGCGAAGTTGGTCTCGCTGAGAAAAATGCTCCCGGCGACATGGGCGAGATCACACCGGAACGCGAAGCGGCTGCTCTGAAATTCGTGGAACTGCATCACTCGGAACTGCGTGATCTACTGAACTCGCTGCGTGACGCCGACAGAAAACAGTTCACACGAGCGATTGAAGATATCTTCCGGGTCAGCGAACGGCTGGCCCGAATCAAATCCCGCTCCCCGGAGCGGTATGAGATCGAACTTGATCTCTGGAAGGCCAATTCCCGGTTGAATCTGCTCATCGCTTCGCTGCCGATGGCGGAAAAATACGACGCGGCCATGAAAGAAATCGAACGGGCGATCGCCGAGAAGCAGAATCTTCAGCTCAGATTGTTGCAGTCCGAAGAACGGGCGGCCCAGCAGCGACTCGAACGGGTTCAGAAATCCATCGCCGAGGCGAAGAAGAGCAACAAAGACGATATCGCCAGACAGCTTCAGCGAATTCGAAAGTCGTATCCTCCCGCCCAGCGGAATGAACAGGCCGGACCGTAGACCCCGGCTCGCAAGCGGACACTTTTCTACCGAACATTATCGCTTCCATTTGTCGTGAACTTATAAGGACGTTGGTTATGCAAATGCGATTGCTCGCTCTCGCGTTGGGGCTGTCCCTGCCGCTGGCACTGGAAACCGCCAGCCGGGCGGACACCATTCCGTCCATCGATCAGCGGTTCAACGAGAACTGCACTGAAGTGCCGGATTTCCAGCGGCACCTGCTTCCCATGATGAGCAAGATCGGCTGTAACGGCCGCTCCTGCCACGGCTCCTTCCAGGGACGAGGCGGGTTCCAGTTGTCCCTGTTCGGTTACGACTTCAACATGGATCACAAAGGTCTGTCGGAACGCATCGACACCGAAGATCCGCTCGAAAGTTATGCCCTGCACAAAGCCACCAATGTCGAAGAGCACGAAGGCGGCGAACGGATTGTCAAAGACAGCTGGCAGTACCACGTCTTTCTGAAGTGGATCGCGTCGGGTGCCCAGGGAGCCGAGAAGCCCCACAAGCTCACCCGACTCGAAGTCACTCCCAGCGAGATCGTCTTCCAGAAGTCCGGCCAGTCTCAATCCGTGAATGTGGTTGCCGTCTGGGAAGACGGAACTCGCGAAGATGTCACGCCCCTTTGCCGCTTTCAGTCGAACGATACCTCGATCGCAGAAGTCGATGAGAACGGCAAAATCACAGCCGCCTCGGTCGGCGACTCGCACGTCGTGGTCTTCTATGACAACGGCATCTACGCAGTCCCCGTGATCCAGCCGGTTAGCGACAGGGTCGGCGACAAGTACCCGCAGGTCGCGGCTCCGACCCGGGTCGATGAACTTGTTGTCGAGAAACTGCGCAAACTGGGCGTTGTCCAGTCCGATGTCTGCACCGACGAAGAGTTCCTGCGTCGTGTTTCGCTCGATATCGCCGGCACGCTGCCGACCCCGGAACAGGTGCTTGAGTTCGCCAAAGACACGAATCCCCACAAGCGTAATGCTAAAATCGATGAACTGCTCGAAACCCCCGCCTATACGGCCTGGTGGGCGACACGACTGAACGACATGACCGGCAACACGGTCAACCAGCTCAATAACGTTTCGTACGACAACAACAAAGTCACTCAGGAATGGTTCGAGTGGGTTCGTCTGCGAGTCGAACGCAACGTGCCCTACGATAAAATCGTCGAAGGCATCGTCCTGGCTTCGAGTCAGCGTGAAGACGAAACCTACGAAGACTATTCGGCCCGGATGTCCGAGACCTTCCGCGACGATTCGTGCCAGTCGTTCGCCGAACAGGATTCACTGCCGTATTTCTGGGCTCGTCGTAACTTCCAGAAAGACGAAGACCGCGCCATTGGCTTCGCTTACACATTCCTGGGAATTCGCATTCAATGTGCCCAGTGTCACAAGCACCCTTTCGACCAGTGGACCCAGGAAGACTTCACGCAATTCCAGCCGGTCTTCGCCCGCACTCGCTATTCTGCGAACGGAACCGACCGAAAAGAATACCAGAAGCTGCTCGCCAGCATCGATGTCGACGAGACGCTTCGCGGCAACCAGTTGCGACGCGAACTGGCCAAAGAGTTGAAGAAGGGCAAAGTCGTGCCGTTCCCTGCTCTCATCGATACGCCTCCTCGCACCTCTGGTCGCAACAAAGGCAAAGCTCCTCAGCAGACTGCTCGCATGCTCGGCGGTGATCCATTCAACCTCAATGAGTACGACAATCCCCGTGAACCGCTGATGCAGTGGCTGCGGACCGATGTGCAGGATCTGTTCGCCAGAGCCTTCGTGAATCGCGTCTGGGCCAACTACTTCCATCGCGGCATCGTCGAACCCACTGATGACCTGAGCATGGCCAACCCGCCAAGCAACGCCGCCTTGTTGGATCACCTCACTCAGGGGTTCATCGCCAGCAGCTTCGATATGAAGTGGCTGCACCGCGAGATCTGTAACAGCCGGACTTATCAGCTTAGCTGGCAGCCGAATGAAACGAACATCCACGACGATCGAAACTTCGGTCGTGCGGTGCCTCGACGAATTCACGCCGAAGTGGCGCTGGACGCGATTGCTCAGGCCACCTCGGAATCGGAAAAGAACTCGTCCTACCTCACCAGCCTCGACGGACGGGCAATCGCGATCCCGGGCAGTGGTCAGGGACGCGGAGGGAACAACTACGCCCTCACGATCTTCGGCAAGTCGGCTCGTGAGAACAACTGCGACTGCGAACGCTCCAGCGAACCGACACTGCTGCAGACCCTGTATCTCAACAACGACAACGAACTGCTTTCTTCGATTGAATCGCGCCGCGGTTGGCTCGACGAACTCGCTCGCGAGTGGAAAGTCAGCAGTCCGGCAAAGAGCAATAAAGAAGCTCGTCCGGCCAACTACGACGAAGTCATCGCCCGCTACGAGAAGTATCTCGCCAAGGTGAAGAAGCAGGACGACCCGAAGAAGATCCAGGAAGTGAAGTCCCGGCTGCGAGCCTATCGTGAGAAGTACGGAGATTCCGAAGAAGCCCAGCCTGCCGAGTCGACAAAAGTCGCTGCAGTGGACTACAAGGATGCCGTGCAGACCGCCTACCTGAGGACACTCAGCCGGCAACCCTCGGAATCCGAACTGGCCACAGCCGTCGAAGCGATCCGAACGGCGGAGTCCCCGCTCGTAGGGATGCGGGATCTGCTCTGGGCACTGCTGAATACCAAGGAATTCATCGTCAACCACTGATCGTGGATCACTTGTCACACATTTGCTTCAAGTCGGCATTCATTTCCAATCATATTTCTGGGAGCTCGAATCATGGCATTACATCGGACCTGCGACGGAGCCAGACGGCGTGATTTTCTCAAGGTCGGTGCTCTGGGCCTTTCCGGCCTTTCGCTCGGGAATTATCTCAACCTGACTCAGGCCGGCGAAATCCGCCAGGGCGCCAAAGCCAAGTCGGCGATTTTCATCAATCTGCCGGGCGGTCCGACTCACATGGACACGTTCGACATGAAGCCGGACGCCCCGTCGGAGTATCGCGGCGAGTTCAACCCCATCGACACCAATGTCTCCGGCATCCAGATCTGCGAGCATCTGCCGAATCTCGCCAAGGTGATGGACAAGTTCGTCATTCTTCGAGGGGTCTCTCACACGCTGGCCGCTCACCAGCTCGGTTCGGAGTACATCAATACCGGAAACCGCCCGCTTCCGGCTCTGGAATTTCCGGGTTATGGTGCGGTCGTTTCCAAGGAACTGCCGACCCGTCCCGAACTGCCACCGTTCGTTTCCATTCCGAATACTGCCCAGCGCCCCGGTTACCTGGGCGTGCAGTACGCGCCGCTTCACACGGGAGCCACTCCGCGTGCCGGGCAGAAGTTCAGCGTGCGTGGTCTGGAACTGCGGAACGGACTGACTGTGACCGACGTCGAACGCCGCGCGAACCTGCGTCGCGATCTGGATCAGACGTTCCTCCAGTTCGAGAAGAATAACGACCTGCTTCGCGGCCTGGACCGCTTCTCGCAGCAGGCCTACGACATGATCACCTCACCACAGGCCCGCGATGCCTTCGATGTCAGTCAGGAGTCGCCTGAGTTCGCCAAGATGTTCGGTGAGTCGCCCTTCGGTCAGAGCTGCCTGCTGGCAACGCGGTTGATCGACAGTGGAGTCCGTTTCGTTTCGATCGCCACCGGCGGTTGGGATACGCACCGGGATAACTGGAATAACCTCAAAACCCGTCTGTTGCCTCCGTTCGACGAATCGCTGGCCGCACTGTTGGCCGGCCTGGAAATGAAGGGCCTGCTGGAAGAAACTGTTGTTCTCGTCTCCGGCGAGTTCGGGCGGACGCCTAAGATCAACAACGAACGTGTCGGTCGCGATCACTATCCGCGGGCCATGTTCATGCTGATGGCCGGAGGTGGCATCTCTGGCGGTCGCGTGATCGGTGCCAGCGACGACAAAGCCCTGGGGCCGCTTAACGAAGCGATCACGCCGGACGATGTCGCCGCATCCTTCTACCATGCTCTCGGCATCGACCACGAGAAGGAATACCACACGAACACCGGCCGGCCGGTCATGATCGTCCGCGACGGTCATGTCCTTTCCGAACTGTTTGCTTAAGCTGCGAAACTGATCGTTCAGATCCTTCGGGCCGATCGTATGTACCGATCGGCCCTTCTTAGTGCTTCCTTTTGAGGAGACGTTGATGCGACATCTTGGGCAGTGGTCAAAAGCAGTTGCAGTATTTGCTATTATGGGGATCTTAGTCGGTTCCGTGAGCGCGGACGATGCCGCCAAGAAGAAGGGGAAAGACAAAAAGAACGCGAAGAATGTCCCGCAGGTTCTGCAGTTGCCCGATTCGATCGAACTGACGGCTGATCAGAAGAAGGAAGTGAAGGAGATTCAGGACAAGTACACCGCCCGCGCGACCGAGAATCGCGAGAAAACCATGGAGCTGACGCCGGTCGAGATCCGTAAGCAGCGGGCTGAAGCCACAAAAGCTGCCAAGGAAGAAGGCAAGACTCAGGCTGAGATTCGCGTCATCCTCAAGGATCTCGACAGCTCGCTGTCCGCCGACACCGTCGCCAAACTGGCCGAACTGCGGAAAGAATCGCAGACGATCAAGACCGAGTTCCTGGCCGAAGTGCGTAGCGTCCTGACCGACGAGCAGGCCGAACAGCTCCCGAAGGTTCGTGAGCCGAAGAAGAACGCCAAGGGCAAGAAAAAGAAGGCTGAATAGCCAACACCCGAGCCCCACGCGGTGATCATTCAAGTAGCAGGAAGCCGGCCCATCGAGGCAGGCTTCCTCTTTTTATGCGCATTGCTGTTCAGTACGTTGCCGAAAATCTGCGTTGCCTCCATCAGCAAAATTCACTACAAATCGCCCAGCTCCGCGTGGGGACGCCGGAGCGGATGTGGAGGTTCTTCTGTTGCCGGCAAGGCAACGGAAATCCTTCCCCGAGACAAGATTCAGGGAGCGATAAATGCAGGGACGCATTGCCGGTTTTTTCATGACGATCTTTATGGCGCTGCCGCTGGCCGCCATTCCCCTGATGTCGATCTTCGGCATCCCGCAGTTCGACTCATTCGCTTCAACGGCCGATGAAACTGCATTTCTGCTCGAAGATCCTGCTTCCGAGTCTTCGGCTCCCGGTTGGGACGACTCCCCTGCTCCCGCATTCAATGAATCCCAGCCGACGGGATCGGAAGCGGGCCCCTTCGACTTTCCGGCAACTGGATCGGCTCCCGTTCAGACTGCCGGGCTTGATGGCCCCACTTCGATGCCGATTAATCACAATCAATCTCCGACCGGCAAGTTGACCTGGGAACAGTCGCTGGCGCGACTGGCCGAGTTCGGAATCTCGGAGTACCGCGTTCAACCCGGACTCCAGCCCGGCACAACGCACTTCGCCTGTTATTCACGGCAATCGGGCAGCGCGACCGTTATTCGCTTTGAAGGCGAAGGAGCAACGCCGCTCGAAGCGATCCGCAAGACACTCGACCAGGTCGGTCCCTGGTTCGCCTCCAGCTCTTCCCTTTCTTCTTTCTAGAGCAGATTCGACATTCGCCTGCACGCATTTTCGGAGCAAACTCAGCACGGCAGGAGATTGGCGCCCATGCGACTGCAGGAGAAGCATGAAAAGCTCTAGAGCGATTCGCTCAGCAGGATATCCGCGCAGGAGCGGCCTTCGTCTGAATCGCCTCACTTCACATGGACGGAATCGTTACTCTTCCAAGTCCACTGCTCTAAAAGGTCTGTCTTCGTGCAAGGTTGGTCGGTTTTCGCTGTGAATTCTTCCTGGACGGGCCCATTCGCCTGGCCGCCAAGAAGCGAGCGGCCCGCCCGGGAGAAGCTGTCTCTGGCGGTCTCTTCCGCCGACGTACAGGCCCCGTTCAGCTGCATCCGCACGCCCCAACTCGCACGACTCGAAGCCGCTCTTTTCGTCGCCGACGCCCCCCTGTCGGCTAAGAAGCTCGCCGACGCCGCCAAGCTGATCGACACGGGCCAGTGTCACCTACTCGTCGAACAACTCAACGAGATGTACGACCACGATCAGTCCCCCTTCCGCATCGAACAGATCGCCAGTGGCTACCAGCTGCTCACCCGTTCGCAATACTCGCAGTGGCTCGACCGCATTCACCACCGCCATGTCGAATTGAAGCTCACGCCGCCGACGCTGGAAACACTGACGATCATTGCGTACCGACAACCGATTACCCGAGCCGATGTCGAAGCCATTCGCGGCGTGCAGTCGTCGGAAGTCATCAAGCAGCTGATGGAACGCCAGCTGATCCGCATCGGCGGCGAGGAAGATTCCCTCGGTCGTCCGTATCTCTACGAAACGACAAAGACGTTCCTGCAGTTCATGGGCATCCGACGCATCGATCAGCTCCCGAACTACGCGGAACTCCGAAAGCCGCCCGCTACGGAAACCGAAAGCACTCCGCCGGAAAACGCCGCCGCAGACGACGACAGTGGCGAGACAAATCACGAAGAATCGCAAGCCGCGTGAACGATCGCGTTTCCCACCGCAGCCGCATTCCGGACGTACGCCAACAGATGCCAGCACTTACCGAAGCGCTCCGGTCTCACCGACAGGACCACCCCAAAAGGCGTCGATAGAGTACTGTGCAGACCTCGGCAAAGCCCGGCACACGTCTGAGTCACCCCGATCACTGCCGGTTCAGAGCATGCCCACGCGAGCGTGGGCATGGCACCACTCAACGACTACTCTGTGAGTGTTCCCTTTGACGACGGCACGCCGGTCTGTCGCGGATCGTTTGTGAGCGCCTGACGCAGAGCCCGCGCTGTCGCCTTGAAGATCGCTTCCGAGATGTGGTGACTGTTCTGGCCGTGGTTCAACACAACGTGCAGATTCATCAGGGCGTTCGCCGCCAGCGCCTGCAGGAACTCGGCTACGAGCTGAGTGTCGAACGTGCCGATCTTCTCGGTCGGAAAGGCGAACTTCTGCTCGAACCAGACACGGCCACTCAGGTCGAGTGCGACCGTGGCCAGCGTCTCGTCCATCGGCAGGATCATAAATCCATAGCGGGTGATCCCCTTCTTATCGCCGACGGCCTGATGAATCGCCTTGCCGAGACAGATCCCGATATCCTCGGTCGTGTGGTGATCGTCGACATCGAGATCGCCGGTTGCTTTCACCGTGAGATCGAAGCAGCCATGTTTGGCGAACAGCGTCAGCATATGGTTGAGGAAGCCGACACCGGTATCGATGTCGACCTGTCCGGTGCCGTCGAGGTCGATGGTCAGTTCAATCTGCGTTTCGCCGGTCTGTCGTTTGATCGTGGCTGTACGTGCCATCCGCTGCTCCCTGGGTTCTGTACTGCTCGTTGTTCGAGTCAATTGTAGATGTTCAGGCAAACCGGTTCGATCGAGCGGGTACTGAAACCGCAAAAATCGCCTGATCCCCTGTCGGAAGGACCGGTTTTTCAGCAAAATGGTTCCCATCAACAGCGGCAAATGGATACAATCCAACAGGTTCGGGCGACAGAACCTGCCTGAACGGAATTCTCGCCTGCCGCCCAGAGCGTGCCGCGTTTCCCGCCATCGCACCTCCATCTCCGCCTTGCGAATCGTGATCATGAAGAACACCGTCCTGCAAATCTGCGTCGTTCTCTGCGGACTGGCCAGCCACTCTTTCGCTGCGGATCTCGATTTTAATCGGGATATCCGTCCGATTCTCTCCGACAAATGCATCGGCTGTCATGGCCCGGATGAAGAACATCGCGAAGCCGATCTTCGGCTCGATGAACGGGATGCCGCCTTCGAAGACCGGGGCGGATATGCCGCCATTGTTCCCGGCAAGCCGGAGGAGAGCGAGCTGATTGCCCGCATTCTGGAAACCGATCACGATCTGAAGATGCCGCCCGAGCATTCTCAGAAATCGCTCACGCCAGAAGACATCGACAAGTTGCAGCAGTGGATCGCTGAGGGAGCCGAGTGGGAACCACACTGGGCGTACGTCACGCCAGAACTGGTGGACACCCCAGAGATCGATCAACCGGAGTGGAGCAACAACTTCATCGATAACTTCGTCGCCGCGGAAGTGAAGCGACAGGGGATGACGTTCGCAGGCGATGCCGATCCGGTCACCCTGCTCCGCCGCGTCTGCTTCGATCTCACGGGACTTCCTCCCACACTGGAGATGGTCGATGCCTTCGAGAAGGATCATTCCCCCGCCGCAGTGAACGTGCTGATTGATGAACTGCTCGCCTCCGAGCACTACGGAGAGCGAATGGCGATGGTCTGGCTCGATCTGGTGCGGTACGCCGACACCGTCGGCTATCACGGCGATCAGGATCACAGCATTTCGCCGTATCGCGACTGGGTCATCAACGCCTTCAATGACAATATGAAGTTCGACCAGTTCACCCGCGAGCAACTCGCCGGCGATCTGATGGAGGACTCGGGAGTCGACGAGCTCGTCGCCTCCGGCTACAACCGACTTCTGCAGACGACGCACGAAGGCGGGCTGCAGCAGAAGGAGTATCTCGCGATCTACGCAGCCGATCGCGTCCGCAATGTCTCGGCTGTCTGGATGGGAGCGACGGTCGGATGTGCTCAATGCCATACGCACAAGTACGACCCGTATACGATCACCGACTTCTACTCCCTGGCGGCGTTCTTTGCAGATCTCGACGAAGCAAAGCACTTCACCTCGGGAGGCAATTCGCTGCCCACTAAGCGCGAGCCGGAAATGCTCGTGCTTCCGCCGGAACTTCGTGAAGAACGGGCCCGACTCGTCGAGGAGAAGGCGGAACTGGCAAAACTCGCTAGTACAGCCTCCGATGATTCCGAACTGGCCGAACAGACTCAGCAGATCGCTGAGATCGACGCCGCGATCAAGGAGATCGAGAAATCCGGCCGTCTGACGATGATTTCGAAGTCGATCGAACCACGCGTGATGCGGGTGCTGCCCCGGGGCAACTGGATGGACGATTCCGGGCCAATTGTGGAGCCGGCTGTACCGGAGTTTCTCCCGGCGATCGAAACCAGCGGGGACCGGGCCACGCGGCTCGATCTCGCCAACTGGCTGGTCGACGACGAGAACGGCGTCGGACTGCTGACCGCCCGTGTGATGGTGAATCGACTCTGGGCGATCATGTTCGGCCGGGGTCTGGCGGACCTCACCGATTTTGGAGGCCAGGGGAAGCCGCCGACTCATCCCGAACTGCTCGACCGGCTCGCAATTGAGTTCGTCGAATCGGGCTGGGACATCAAGCACATGATGCGACTCATGGCTCAGAGCCGAATCTATCAGCTCAGTTCACTGGCAAGTGTCGAGCAGATGCAGCGCGATCCGGACAACAAATACTACTCACGCCAGTCCCGCTTTCGTCTCCACGCAGAGATGGTGCGGGACAACGCCCTGGCCGTCAGCGGCCTGCTCGTGACCGAAATTGGTGGTCGAAGTGCCCGTCCGTATCAGCCGGCTGGTTATTACCGGCATCTCAACTTCCCCACCCGGAAGTATGTCGCCGACAAAGATACGAATCAGTGGCGACGCGGCGTCTATATGCACTGGCAGCGGCAGTTTTTGCATCCGATGTTGAAGGCCTTCGATGCGCCCAGTCGGGAGGAATGCACAGCCGAGCGGCCGCGTTCCAACACGCCGCTCGCGGCTCTCACGCTGCTCAACGATGACAGCTTCGTCGAAGCAGCCCGGATGATGGCGGCTCGCGTGATTCAGGAAGGCGGCGAGACCGAACAGAGTCGCCTCGACTACGCCTGCCGCCTGACGATGTCCCGTACTCCCGATGAGTCCGAGCAGCAGATCCTCACAACATTACGTCACGAACAACACGAATATTATCAGCAGCATTCCAAAGAACGGGAACAGGTTCTGCAGACCGGGCTGGCGAAGTCTCCCGAGGATCTCGATCCCACCGAGCTGGCCGCGTGGATGCAGGTCTGCCGGGTGCTGCTCAACCTGAGTGAAGTCACCACCCGCAACTGATAGGTTTGCCCCCTCGCTGAAACTTGGACGGAATTCAGTTGGGTGCCACTGCTGGCTTGCCCAGCAGTGCAAACTTGAGATCGACCGCGGATCAGTCATTTAAGAAGACCAGCGATAACGAGGCTGTCATGTCCCTTGAACACGATCTGGCGACACGCATTAATCGCCGTGCTTTCCTGGCCCGTTCCGGCGTCGGCCTTGGAGCAGCGGCGCTCACGTCCCTGCTGCAGCGAGACGGACTCGCGAACAGTTCGACGCCCAAGGCGAATGCATCGTTTCCGAACTTTCGCCCGCGTGTGAAGCGGGTGATCTTCCTCTGCATGGCCGGCGGGCCTTCGCATCTGGAAACCTTCGACTACAAGCCGGAACTTGAACGAATCAGCGGCCAGCCGATGCCCTCTTCGTTCACCGAAGGCCAGCCGATCGCCCAGTTGCAGGGGCAGGAGCTGAAAGCTCAAGGGCCGTTGATTCCGTTCCGCAAGCATGGTTCGAGCGGACTGGAGATCAGCGACTATCTCCCCTGGCACGGCAAGATGGCCGATGACATCTGCGTCATCAAATCGATGCACACCGAGCAGATCAATCACGATCCGGCTCACACCTTCATGAACACCGGCACGGCGATTTCCGGCCGCCCGTCGATGGGGTCCTGGATTCAGTACGGCCTCGGTGCGGAAGCGGACGATCTTCCCGGCTTCGTGGTGATGACCAGCGTCGGCGGCCGCAACCCGCAGCCGATCGCTTCCCGTCAGTGGGGAGCCGGATTCCTGCCAAGCCGGTATCAGGGCGTCGAGTTCAACTCCAGTGGAGATCCTGTCTACTACGTGAAGCCGCCCAGGGGGGTATCGCTTTCTCAGCAGCAGAAGCTCGTCGCGGCGATTAACCAGCTCGATCAGCATCGCCAGCAGACGGTTCGCAACCCCGAACTCGACACCCGCATCGCCGCCTACGAGATGGCCTTCAAGATGCAGACCTCGGTTCCCGACCTGATGGACATGTCGAACGAGCCGAAGCACATTCTCGATATGTACGGAGCCGTGCCCGGCGATGGATCGTACGCGTCGAATTGCCTGCTCGCCCGACGTCTCGCCGAGCGTGGCGTGCGGTTTATCCATCTGTACCATCGTGGCTGGGACCATCACGGCGGCCTCGACAAGTACATGAAAGTCTGCTGCGGCCTGACCGATCAGCCGACGTATGCGTTGCTTACCGACTTGAAGCAACGGGGCATGCTCGATGAAACGCTCATCATCTGGGGTGGCGAGTTTGGCCGCACACCGATGTTTCAGGGCAAAGGGGGCGTCGGTCGCGATCACCATATCCGCGGCTTCTCAATGTGGATGGCCGGCGGCGGTATCCAGGGCGGCACCTCCTACGGCAACACCGACGAACTCGGCTACCACGCCGTCGAAAAGCCGGTCCACGTCCGCGATCTGCACGCGACGATGCTCCACATGCTGGGGATCGACTGGCGGAAGCTGTATTATCAGTACCAGGGCCTCGACATGCGGCTGACGGGCGTGGAAGAAGCTCACGTGCTGAAGGACATCTTCAGCTGAACGTCGCGGTAAGCTAGCGGAGATTGTCAGGCAAACCGTGTTCCTTCGCCCCCTTTAGGGGGAGAAGGTGCCCGAAGGGCGGATGAGGGGGCGATGAACTAGCGGCGTTCCGGATTTCTACCTGATATCAACGGCCCGCCGAGCATGTCACCCGCATTTCCCCCTCACCCTAACCCTCTCCCCCAAGGGGGCGAGGGAACATGTTAAGTTGAAACTGATCAAGAATACGGGCCTGACAAATAGCGACAGGCAGACTACGACCTTGTTCACCCGAATTCGGCGGCAGGATGCCGCCGCTACGCCCCCTACTCCACCTCAGTAGACCAGACAGCAAATAAACATCATGGCGTGGGAACGACTCAAACATGCTTTCGCGATCGGTTCCAAAGAAAAGGAGCCGCTGACGCCGAAGCAGGAAGAGATGCTCGATCGGCTTGCAAAGGCAATTCAGAAGCGGCGGCTCACGCCGGCCGCTGGGGCGTTTCTTGAGTTGTCGCGGCCGTTGACTTACATCGGCGCGCAGGGCCTGCACTTTCTCGAGCCGATCGCCACGTCGATTTTTTCTGCCGAGGAGTATCGCGAGTTCTCCTCGTTTCTGGAACGGCGGGATGCTGTCGATCTTGTCTGTTCCCGTCTGGATGCTCTGGAGAGTGGCAAGGACTCGGGGAATGCATTACCCTCTGAGGCGGCTGATTCGCCAGCCTCGCGACGCAGCCCAGATTGACAGACACGTTCAACGGTATGGAAACCGCTGCCAGTGATATCCCCTGAAAATATCAACGTCATCCTGGCCACCGATTGTGGAAGCACCACAACGAAGGCCATCATGATCGAGAAGATCGACGGGCACTATCGTCAGACCTATCGCGGCGAAGCTCCCACCACGGTTGAGGAACCCGCTGCGGATGTGACGATCGGTGTCACGAATGCCATCGCGGAAATCGGCGAGCTCGCCGGCCGCCGTCTGCTTGATGAGAACAACCAGATCATCCGCCCCGCCAATGGGAACGAGGGCTGCGATATCTATATCTCCACCTCCAGTGCCGGCGGTGGACTGCAGATGCTGGTCTCGGGCGTCGTCCGCGAGATGACCGCCGCTTCCGCCAAACGAGCTGCCCTCGGAGCCGGGGCAATCGTGCTCGATATGATTTCCGCCAACGACAAACGCAAGCCGTTCGAGCAGATTCAACGGATTCGCGAGCTTCGTCCGGACATGATTCTGATGTCCGGCGGCACCGATGGTGGCACCGAGAAGCACGTCGTCAAGCTGGCTGAACTTATCGCGCCGGCCAAGCCGCAACCGCGTTTCGGCAGTGAATACCGGATGCCGGTCATCTACGCTGGCAACAAACAGGCCTGGCCGCTGGTCCAGAACACCTTCGACGATTCGGTCGAACTTTCGCAGGTCGAGAACGTTCGCCCGACCCTTGACGAAGAGAATCTCGGACCGGCTCGCGACAAAATTCACGACCTGTTTCTCGAACACGTTATGGCACACGCCCCCGGTTACGATCGACTCATCGACTGGGCTGATGCGCCCATCATGCCGACGCCGGGTGCGGTCGGAAACATCCTCAAGAGCATCGCCGATCAGTCGGGGATTAACGCTGTCGGGGTCGACATCGGCGGGGCAACAACCGATGTCTTCAGCGTCTTCGATGGCGAGTTCAACCGCACCGTGAGTGCGAACCTCGGGATGAGCTACTCGATCTCGAATGTCTGTGCCGAAGCGACCATGCCGATGATCCTCCGCTGGGTGCACGTCGACATGGACGAACGCGAACTGCGGAATCGCGTGAAGAACAAGATGATCCGCCCAACCACGATTCCCCAGTCGCTGGAAGCGCTGATCTTCGAGCAGGCCGTTTCGCGAGAAGCGCTTCGGCTCGCTTACGTTCAACACAAGGAATTCGCGACAACGCTCAAAGGCGTGCAGCAGCAGCGAACCGTTGGGGATCTGTTCGTTCAGGACAGCAGCGGACGTTCCATCGTCAACAACATGAAGCTCGATCTGCTCGTCGCCTCGGGTGGAGTGCTCTCACATGCCCCGCGAATGGAACAGACCGCGGCCATGCTGATCGATGCGTTCGAACCGGAAGGCTTCACTCGGCTAGCCAAGGACAGCATCTTCATGATGCCCCATCTCGGCGTGCTCGCGCAGGTGCATCCCCAGGCGGCTCTCGAAGTCTTCGAGCGAGACTGCCTCATTTACCTGGGGACTTGTGTCGCCGCAGCCGGCACGCCGCAGCCGGGCAAAGTCGCCTTCGAGTACAAAATCACCGGCGACCTTCAGGCGCAGGGCGAAATGATGGCCGGCGACATCAAACAGTATCCGCTCGGCCCTGACGAAACGGCGACCGTGGTCGTGAAGCCGAATCGCAAGCTCGACCTCGGCAATGGCAAAGGTCAGCCGGTCGAACGGGTCGTTCATGGCGGGACGGTCGGGCTGATTCTCGATGGCCGCGGACGTCCGCTCGTGGTCGGTGAAGAGCAATCCGGTTACAGCCGGGCCGATGTCGCCCGCTGGATCAAAGCCCTCGACCTTTATTAAGAGACAACACTACTGGAGTAGACCGCCCCAATGGCTCACGCGTATACCCCCGGACTGAAAGTGACCGACTGCACGAATCTTCGTGTCAAGCGGATCCTGCCCATTGCCGGCACAGTCCATGTGGAACGCGGCCAGCGGGTCGAAGCCGAGGATGTCGTCGCCGAAGCACTCATCCCGGGCAATGTTTACCCGATCAATCTCGCCAATCAGCTGGCTGTTGCTCCCGCGGATATTCAGGACTGCATGCACGTCAACATTGGCGATCGGGTCGAGGTGGGGGACCTTCTCGCTGAGTCGAAGGGAATTTTCGGCTTCTTCAAGACGCCGTACCATTCCCGGTCCGCCGGCGTGATTGAAACCGTTTCCAGGATTACCGGTCAGGTCATCATTCGCGGCGAGCCGATCCCGGTGCAGGTCAAAGCCTACGTCAAAGGCGAAGTGATCGACGTCATGCCCGAGCACGGCGTGGTCATCGAATCGAGCGTGAGCTTCATTCAGGGCATCTTCGGGATCGGCAGCGAAGCCTTCGGCCCGATCAAGGTCGCGTGCACGTCCCCGCACGACAAACTGACCGAAGACAAGATCACGGCGGACATGCGGGGAGCGGTCATCATTGGCGGCGCCCGGATGACTTCGGAAGGAATTGCCGAGGCCATCAAGGTCGGAGCAGCAGCGGTTGTCTCCGGCGGAATTGACGATCAGGACCTGAAGAGCATTCTGGGCTACGACCTGGGAGTAGCGATTACCGGGACCGAGAAGATTGGTCCCACGCTCATCATCACCGAGGGCTTCGGCGATATCGCGATGGCTCAGCGAACGTACGATCTGCTCTGTTCCCGCGAAGGCGAGCAGGCGTCCGTCAGTGGAGCGACGCAGATTCGAGCAGGCGTGATGCGACCGGAGATCGTGATCCCGCTGCCCGAACATCGAAAGGCCGAGACAATTGATGAAGGTGTTGTGGAAGGCCTGCTGGAACCGGGTGTCAATGTGCGGCTGATTCGCGATCCGTACTTCGGACAGATCGGCCGTGTTGCCGCTCTTCCGCCAGAACCTCAGGTCCTCGATTCAGGATCAAAAGCACGTGTCTTAAGTGTCAGCCTGCCCGATGGAGCGGAGATCATTGTTCCCCGGGCCAACGTCGAAATCATCGCGGACTGACGGGAAGTCATCATGCCGACGAAATGCGACAACTTGAATTCAGAAGCCCGACGCTGGTTCTCACCGGCAGCGCTGGCTCTGATCGCCCTGTTGCTTCTGGCGATCAGTTCGCCGCTCCAGGCTCAGGAACCAGTTCCGCTCCTCATTGAGGATTTCCCGTGGGACAACGGCGACTCGTTGAAAATCACCGTTCCGCTGACCGATCCCATTGCCGACGCCCTGGCCGATGAGTCGACGACCTCGGGGCAACTGGTACTCAGTATTTCCGAAGAGTACGCCGGAGCGTATGAAGTCGTCGCTCAGATTCCGCCAAACGATGGATCCTGGACCCTCGACGCGGCAGCGCAAACCATTACCTGTAAGGTCTCGGGACTCGAACTCGATTCCGACTATTTCTTCCGTGCCAAATGGGTCCCTGCAGAGGGCGAGTCGCTGATCATCGCTGAGAACGAACAGGCCGTGCAGACGCACCGGCAATGGTTCCTCGGCGAGAAGTTTCCGCTGGCGTTTGTCGGCTTCATCATCTGTGGGTCGGTCATTTACTTCATCGAGATCGCCAAACGGGGACGCCCGCTCAAGGTTCGCAAGATTGCCGGACTGGAAGCGGTCGACGAAGCCGTGGGACGTGCGACCGAAATGGGCCGCTCCGTCCTCTACATCCCCGGCATTCAGGACATGAACGACATTCAGACCATCGCCGGCTTGAACATTCTCTCCCGCGTCGCCCGTGTGGCCGCTGAATACGAAGCCGATGTCGAAGTTCCAACTTCGCGAGCGCTGGTGATGACAGCCGCCCGCGAAACACTGCAGGGTTCGTATCTCACCGCCGGCCGCCCCGATGCTTACAATCCTGACCTCGCCTACTATGTGACTGATGAGCAGTTCGGTTATGTCGCCTACGTATCCGGGAACATGGTTCGGGAGAAGCCGGCCGCCTGTTTCTATCTGGGGGCGTTCTTTGCCGAATCGCTGATTCTGGCCGAGACCGGGAACTCGATCGGAGCCATTCAGGTCGCCGGGACAGCCGAGCCGTCCCAGTTGCCGTTCTTTGTCGCGGCCTGCGATTACACGCTGATTGGCGAAGAGCTTTTCGCGGCTTCCGCCTATCTTTCCGGCTCGCCTGAAGAACTGGGCAGCCTGAAGGGCCAGGACGTCGGCAAGATTCTTGTCGCGATCGGCATCCTCGCCGGCTGCCTGTCGGTCACGGTCGGTATCTCGTTCATCCCGGCTGCAGCGATCGTGCTTGCCATCTGCGGAGCGGCCCTGTTCCTGTACTCCGTTTTGAATCCGGGGACCTTTGCCGACTTCTTTAACCTTCGACGAACACCGGGAGTCTGACAGGTGCGACGTACGGTTCCGTTACTGATTGCCGCCACCTGTGGGATCGTCCTGATCTTCACGGCGTTCATCCCGGCTACGGTCAGCTGGGGCGAAACAGCCGCGGTCTGGTTCGACATCCTCGCGGCTATCGCCTTCATCCTCGGCGGCGGAAACCTGCTGAAGATCCATCTGAAAAAGGTGAGCGATCAGAAAGAAGGCTGGGCGTATTCGCTGATTACCGTCCTCACGTTTCTTCTGACACTGTTTGTCGGCCTGCTGAAATGGGATGTCTCGCCGAGTATTGACCAGGAATTCTACGGCCTGAGCTTCGCCCCGTTGACTGTTGAAGAACTGCCGGAGGATTTGACCTACAGTGTCGATGTCGCTCTGCCAGCCGAGTGGTTCGAGAAAGAATTGCCGGCTTCGGTTCGCAGTCAGTTGAGCTACTCCACCGAGGGTGAGGATGTCACTCAATTGCAGTTCCGCGGCTGGATGACGCCCGGGCAACAGAAAGATCTCAACGATTATCACCTGAAACTCGAATGGCAGTGCGCGGTTGAACAACTGGCCGAGAAGGCCCGACCGGCCGATCCGCTGGCTGGAGAAGTTCTTTACTTCGCCGATCACCGGGCTCTCGCCGCCCGCGGCCCGCTTTCGGAAGACGCCGAACAGGCTCTGCGCGATCTCGATGAAGGTTCCGCGTGGACCACGGCTGTCGACCAACTCGCCGAACGGAGTCGCCATGTGACGACAATGGCGATTTCCGATCCGCCGGCTGCGTTTCCTCCGTCCGACGAGTGGCTCGATCGTGTCGAGATCGTCGAGGGAGAACTGAGCGTCACCGGTCCGATCAGCATCGAGATGAAGAACGAACTGGCGGATGTCTTCCAGCACACCCGTCCGTTGACCCCGGAACAGATTCAGCAGTTCGTCGACGAATTGAAGTCGTTGCCAGGCGGACTGTCGGAAGATCAGGAGAATATGCTGCCCGGGCTCCTGGAATCGGGCTGGACCGCTGACCAGCTCATTAGCGCGGTTGATCAGGCGGGCGTTGCCGAGTCTCAGCAGAAATCGGCTTGTGATCTGCTGGAAGAACGACTGGCTGGCGAGACGAACCTGACGACCTCGCTGCCTCCGGCCGATTCCGATGTCACCCTCAACGACGCTCAGAAGTCCTATCTTCGTGAGGCGATCTCGGACTCTTCGGTGACGCTGACGCAGATTGGCCCCGAACTGGCCAGTCGCGGGAACTGGACCGACAGTCAGGCGGCCGCTCTGGACGAGTTTCTTGAAGCAACACCGACAATCGGAGAACGGAACCGACTGCTGGCGACCGCATTAACACAGGACGACCAGACTCTGTCGGACGAACAATACGAATTCCTGCTCACCCCCTACCGGGAACAACACCAGTGGGAAGAGCAGATGCATGCTCTGATGATGGCCGCTCATCAGGTCAAGTATTCCTGGTCCGGCAACTACGTCGAACCCGGCTCGCCATTTTGGTGGCTCTACGAATACGCCTTCACTCCGCTGACAGCGACGATGTTCTCGCTTCTGGCATTCTATGTTGCCTCGGCTGCCTTCCGGGCCTTCCGGGCCAAGAACTTCGAAGCCTTCCTGCTGCTGTCGACTGCGTTCATCATTCTGCTCGGCCGGACCTATGCCGGTCCGCTTCTGACGAGCTGGCTGCCTGAATCGCTGGCGGCTCTTAAGATTGAAAACATCACTGTCTTCATCATGTCGGTCATCAATACCGCGGGAAACCGGGCCATCATGATCGGAATCTCACTTGGCATTGTTTCGACGTCGTTGAAGATCCTGCTCGGTGTCGACCGTTCCTACCTCGGCACGGGAGAAGATTAAGTATGGCCTCGTACCAATCGATCGTGAACCGGCTGGCCGGACTGGACCGCAGATACATCTTTCTGATGATGCTGCTCGCTGTCGCCATTCCGATCCTGATGGAGTTGACCTTTCCGGAGGTTCCCACGCAGCAGGCAATCAATGTCTTCGACGAGGTCGAGCGACTCGAAGAAGGTGATCGCGTTCTGCTCGCGCTCGATTACGATCCGAGTTCGGAAGGAGAACTCGGACCGATGGCATCATCGTTTGTCATGCACTGTGCCGAGAAGAACGTCAAAATGTACTTCCTGACGCTCTACCCCGGCGGACCTCCCATGATCCAGCAGTCCATCCACCGGGTGCTGATGACGGACTATCCGGAACTCAAATACGGCGAGGATTACGTCGACCTGGGGTTCAAGCCGGGCTACGAAGGGGTGATCAAAGTGATCATTACCAATCTGCGGGAGCTCTTCACCACCGACACTCGCGGGACGAATATTGACCAGATTCCGATGTGCCAGGGGGTCGAGAGCCTGCAGGACATGGATCTCATTATCTGCGTCAGTGCCGGCTATCCCGGGGCCAAGGAATGGGTACAGTACGCGAAGGCCGCCTTCCCGGAACGAATCAATCTGGTTGCCGGAGTTACCGGCGTTCAGGCGCCTTATCTGTACCCGTATGTGCCTAAGCAGATCATCGGACTGCTCGGGGCCATCAAAGGAGCCGCGGAGTACGAGACGCTCGTCACCGAGAAATACATCGAAGGAGAGCCGAAAGCTCTCTATCAGGAAGGACGCCGCCGTATGGGGCCCCAGCTCGTGGCTCACCTGCTGATGATCGGTCTGATCATCGCCGGCAACGTCCTTTACGTCCTGCAGTCGACCCGAGCCAAGACCTAGGTAGCCGAGAAGACGGCCATTATGAACGAACGCATCATCTGGACTTGCCTCATCGCCATCTTCCTTCTGTTCGTGACCTATCAAACGGCCACCGATCCAGAAGGCAAGGCGGGACGACATTACGTAAAGCAGGTCAACGGACACTGGGTCGATGCCGATGAGATTGACCGTCGAGCCGGGATCGCCGAGCTGAGCTACACCCGCTCGTTTGGCCTCTGGATGGCCGCCTTCTTCACCCTCTGCATCTTTTCGTTTCTGTACCGCGACAATCCGTTCTACAAAGTCGCCGAAGCCACGGTTGTGGGCGTTTCCGCGGCCTACTACATGGTGGTCGGCTTCTGGTCGACTATCGTGCCGAATCTGTTCGCCAAACTCATGCCCGGACTGACACAACAGTGGGCGATGCCGGGAATGTCTCCCGAGCCGGAAGCCACCAGCGTGTTCTATATCGTCCCGCTGGTGCTGGGTATCATGCTGCTGATGAGGCTCGTTCCGAAGATGAGCTGGATTTCGGTCTGGCCGCTGGCGTTCATTATTGGCACCACGGCCGGGTTGCGAATGGTCGCCTATCTGGAGGCCGACTTTCTCAGCCAGATCGAGAACAGCTTCCTGCCGTTCGTCGTATTAAATGGCAGCGGGATTGATTACGCGACTTCCTTCACCAATATCTTCATGGTGATGAGCCTGCTCGCCTGCCTGACATACTTCTTCTTCTCGATTGAACATAAAGGCGTTGTCGGCGGCGTTTCCAAGTATGGGATCTGGATTCTCATGATGACCTTCGGAGCCATGTTCGGCATGACCGTGATGGGCCGCATTGCTCTGCTGGCAATTCGCCTGGAATTCCTGTTCCGGGAATGGCTGAATATCTGACGGCGGCTCCAGTTTCGCCGCGTGAAAGGTTCACATGATTCGCTCGATCTGCCTGCTGTTGGCTGTCCTGCTCGTGTCTTCAAGGGTTGAGGCCGAGGAGCTGACGATTGCCTTCTGGAATGTCCAGAATTTGCTCGACGAGCACGACGATCCTCTGCTCCCCTACGACGAGAAAGCCTCGGCGAGTACCGTCCGCGAGCGACTCGGCAAAGACGCCCAGGTCATCCGCGGACTGGATGCCGACATTCTCGGACTGGCCGAGGTCGAGAACATGGCCATTCTCCGACAACTCGTCAGCGGCTATCTTTCGCGCAGTGAATACAAGTACTTCACGCTCATCGACGGCACCGACCCTCGCGGCATCGACTGTGCGATCCTCAGCCGTTTCCCGTGCACGGTGCAGACTTTCGACATTCCCGATTTTCCTCGCGATTTACTCGTCGCCCGTTTCACCACGTCTGGCGACCCGTTCTACGTCATCGTGAATCACTGGAAGAGTCGCCGGAACGATTCCGAAAACAACCTGCGTCTGACATGTGCGAAAGCTGCCGCCGACTGCATTCAGGAACTGATCTACGGCATCGAAGGGCGTCCCGTCCCCGTGGTGCTTGTCGGTGATTTCAACGACGATCCGACGGACGAGTCGCTGAAATATTTGGAGAAGCAGGGCCTTCGCAATACGATGAACAGCATCTCAGAAGACTTGCGTTGGACTCACGGGCATTACGATCGCGACGCCAGTTCGATGAATCTGCACTGCTTCGATCAGGTGCTAATCAATCAACAGGCCGTTTCCGGAGGTTCGATTCGCTGGAAGAAGTCGCACATCTATCGGCCGTCGTTCATGATCAACGATCGCCGCTCGTTCAATGGCCGCAACATTCCCCTTCCGATTGACGATTACCGCGACCGCATTGGCTATTCGGATCACTTCCCGGTCATCGCAACCTTCGAAGTCAACTCGCGATGACTTTGCAGCCGTCCCGAGCAAGTTCAAACTCCGATGGCAGCGAACGCAGGAGCAAACTCAATCATTGCCGTCGGATGGCGCCCATGCGACTGCAAGGGGAAGCATGAGGATGCTTCAACTCTCGGTGCGTGGCAACCACTTCTTCAGTAGAAGAGTGAAGCCGAGAGGGACGAACAGGGAAAGAATCAGGACGACCGGCAGATAACGGTCATCGGAGAACCAGCTGCCAAGAGCTGCATAAGCCGCGGCGATGGCCAGATTTGTCAGCGCGAGAACCGGATAGAACAGCGCTCGCCGCAGCCGCCCTGCTCCGAGCATAAGCACGGCAGCTTCTCCCAGGATCGGCAGCGGTCGGGAAACGACCAGCGTGAACGTCCCCCAGTCCCTGACGAAGCGGTGCAACAGCTGTTCATCGTCTGGTTTCGCCCAGCGACGGAGAGCCGGCCGGCCAATCGTCCGGGCAATCTCGTAGCCGATCGCTGCTCCGAGTATCAGCCCGACGGTCGCGAACAGAGTCGCCGTCAGAAAGCCCAGCTGGCTGCCACCGTAGGTAATGACTCCGCTCGACGGAACTGGAAGAAAGATATCGACCGCGAGCAGAAGCAGCAGCAGGTTCGCGGTTCGCTCCGGCGTGACGGAAGCTTTCAACCACTCCAGTTGACTCGCCTCAAAAACGTCGCCCAGCACCAGAAAAGGAATGATGGGCACCAGCAGGATCAGGACAAAAACGAGGATCAGTCGTTTCAGCGATCGTCTTGTGGATAGTCCGGCCTGGTCTTCGCTCTCAGAATTCATCGCGACTACGGTTTCTCGAGCATCGCTCGCTGGTAGTCCTGAAACGAGACAAACTCGAAGTGCTGATTCTGCAACATCGACTGCCAGTCGCGAATCCGTGTCCGGTCCTGAGGGCTCAGACTCCACTGAATACTGTGCTCGGCAGTCAGAACCGTCCGGGCCTCATCCTTCCGAGTCAGCTGAACGCGCACGGGCAGCAGATTTCTGCGGACGAGCTCTTCGTTGATCTTCAACCGCGGCCCGGGAAGTGAGGATTGACCATGCAACATGTAATTGAGTTGAGCGGCTCCATCGGTGTACAGCCGAAACGTCTCCGCCACATCCCCGTTGGGTGCGGGGACGGTCTGGATCGAATACTGCATCACCGGACTGGAGAAAAGGACTTCGTTCGCTTCACTGCCATCGGTAATGTCGAACTGTGGGTCGACCTGGAAGCGAATTCGTTCGATCTCGGCTGCCGCATCCGCGGAATCGGTCTGAGAAACTTCATCGACGTAGTCGCTGGCCTTCGAGCGGGCCACCTTGAGGTAGTGCCGTAACTCGCTGAATTCGACTGTGCACCCTTTGCGATGACTTCCACTCACAATCGTATACCGTTGCTGCGCGGGATCGTAGATCACCAGTTCGCCCACCATATCGATCCAGTCGTACGCTTTTCCGGCATGCCAGAGCGTCAGACTGCGCGAAATCACTTCGGGACGCGAACTCTGGGCGCCGCCCGTCTCGCGGAAGACGCGTGTATAAATGCGGTAATCCTGAGCGAATCCGCATTGGGCCAGACCCGACAGGCACAGGATCAGGGCGGCAGTAACAGTCAGAATTGCTCGCACGGTCTTGTCCAGTTTGAGTGACGACATCGAAATAGGCAGATTTTGCAGCCGCGCCCGCTGGTCCAGCGATGGCTCGGGCGGCCGTAAAGTATCGATTCCCGCCGATTGACTCAACGTGAATCTCGATGGCAATCTGCAAGGGGTCTCGAATCCTCAGCAGACTTGCCCCCGGCATCCGCGTACTTCACAATGAACCGATCAACATTTGCTGTTCAATTCTTGTCTGACGGGAAATCTCATGCTTCGCCGAGCTCTCATCGTTCTTCTCTGCCTCGTGACCAGTGGCCTCTCCGTGAATCAAATCCGTGCCGCCGAGCCGGAGCAGTCTGGAAAGTGGATTCCGCTCTTCAATGGAAAAAACCTCGAGGGTTGGACGCCAAAGATCAAAGGCAAACCTCTGGGCGACAACTTCGGCGACACGTTCCGGGTCGAAGATGGCCTGCTGCAGGTCCGGTATGACAAGTACGAGAAGTTTGACCGCCAGTTCGGGCATCTGTTCTATAAGACGCCCTATTCAAACTACAAACTGCGAGTGGAGTATCGGTTTGTCGGCGATCAGTGCCCCGGCGGCGAAGGCTGGGCACTGCGAAACAGCGGAGCCATGCTGCACGGCGAAGATCCGAAAAAGATGACGGTTGACCAGGATTTCCCGACGTCGATCGAGGTTCAGTTCCTCGGCGGAAACGGGACGAAGGATCGAACCACGGCGAATCTCTGCTCGCCCGGCACGAACGTTGTCATGAACGACAAACTGTTCACGCCACACTGCACGAGTTCTAGCTCAGAAACCTATCACGGCGATCAGTGGGTAACCGTCGAAGTCGAAGTCCGCGGAAATAAGAGCTTCCGCCACTTCGTCAACGGCGATCTCGTCCTTGAATACTTTGAACCCCAGCTCGATCCTCGCGATGAGCACGCCAAAGAGCTTGCCGATGAACAGGGAAGCGTGATGCTCTCCGGCGGCACGATTTCACTGCAGTCGGAAAGCCACCCGATCGACTTCCGCAAAGTCGAACTGATGATTTTGGAAGACTGAGAACTCGGGGTCAGGCACATGCCCACGGCTTGCGTGGGCATGTGATGCAAAGTCGGTGAGAAAATCCGTCAGCGAACGACGTAGCCCATTTCAGCAAGCACGCTGCAAATTCGGGACTGGTGATCGCCCTGGATCTCGATGGCGCCGTCTTTCAGCGTTCCCCCTGCCCCGCAGACGGTTTTCAGCTTCGTCAGCACGTTCTGCAGAGCTGGGGGATCATCGGCGAAGCCCTGCACGACCGAGACCGATTTCCCGCGTTTCCGTTTCTCCAGACTCACCTTGAGCTTCTGAGAAGCGGGTGAAATGGACGCCGGCACTTCAGGTGGGCAGACACACTCCGATTCAAGCCGATCACATCGTTCGCAATGCGGCGGACGATCAAACTGCGTTCCTGCGAACATTCCCACGGATTCAGGCCCCCTGCTTGCCTGCGGAACCGCCGAGTTCGGTTTCGACTTTACGAATTTCATCGCGGATCTGAGCCGCCTGTTCGTAGTTTTCCTGTTCCACCGCTTCGCTCAGATCACGTCGCAGCTGTATGAGTCGGAACTGATTCTCACTATCGAGTGGAGCCCGCTGGGGACGCTTGCCTCGATGGACCGTGTCGTTATGGATGTTCTCGAGCAGCGGCAACAGTCGCATGCGGAACGATTCGTAGTCATGCGGGCAGCCGAAGCGGCCCGACTCACGGAACTCCTTGTAGGTGATCCCACAGTTCGGACAGACCATGGTCTCGTCTTCCGAAGTCCGCTCATCCATTTCGGAATCGGGCAGCAGCGATTCGACAAACGATTCTTCCGGCGACTTCTGATCGGACTTATGCATGTATTCGTAGAAGTGCGACTCGCAGAAGTGCAGTTCTTTCACGTCGCCATCCTTAAGCATCGTGACGTGATAAACGGCCGGCTTGGAGCAGACGGAACATGGTTTCATAAGAACTCAGCCAATCAGTTCGGACAGGCAAGGCTGTCTGAGGATCAAGAAAATCAGAAGCTCGATTATAAGCGATGGTCCACGAGGCGTGCGATTTCAGTGCCGCGAAAATCCGTATCTGTCAGGAGGCTGTCGACTCTGCCAGGCGATCGAGCAACAATCGCAGGTAGCTGCGTCGTTCGACCTTCGGTCCAAGGTGCAATCTTTGAGCCAGATCGAGAATCCATTTTCGTGTTTCTTCGAACTGGCTTTCCTCGGATACGCATTCGAGCTCGACGTAAGTGCCGAGACCGTCCACATGATCGATCACGATCTCCACCTCGCGATCTTCGTCGGGCAGGTGGTAGATCTCACGGGATTTTTTCACACAATGGACGACACTGAACCCGAGCTGTTCCAGAATCACCTGCATTTTTCGATTCTGCTCGACTCCGTCTCCCAGATCGACCTCAACCTCCTGTCTGCTCTTGGTCTCCTGATCGAGGAGCGGCCCCTTGTAGGTCATTCCATTTCGATTGTCGGTCCGGCGGATTCGGAAGGCTTCATCGGTCGAAGCGAAATCCCGCAGCGGATGCCCGAAGTAGAGATCTTCCTGTTCGACAGAGTCTTCGCAGACTGCGCCCAGGCCATCGAGCGACTGGCGGAGGACATCGAGATCGTGAACGGGATATTTGACTTCAACTTCGTAGTGCATCACGGAGGTTTGTTTCTCCCTCTTTCCAGAATTCAGTGCTGTTGCTGCTCGGCCTGGCGATCCATTTCCACTTGAATCGACCGGAGATACTTCCAGGTATAGAGCCCGGTGCTGTGGCCATCGCTCCAGTAGATCTTCACCGCGTAATTCCCGACCAGTTCCATCTTGCCGGGTTGGATATCTTCCGGGGCATCGTCGACAAAAAATGTCCGCTCGCCGGTAAACTCATTCACGCAGTTGGCACAGGGACACAGCCCCCGAAGGACACGGAACGGAAACTCAAAGCGGTCCTCTTCCGACCAGCTGCAGACGAGCATCTGATCGGAAAGGCGGGCAGTAATATTCTCCGGAGGCGAGACAGTCATCGCGGGATTTCCCGGGTAGCGTTTCCACGGCTCATCGGGCCGAGGAACCTCGATTGATAGGGGGTCGATGAAGGAATTGTTGCGAATCCCACCTGTCGGGACAACCGGACCGCCCCCTCAATCCTTGCCGCGATGCTGCACCTTCGGCCAATAGGTCTGGAAGTTGAATTTCGGACTGTTCTCGAAGTCGTGGCACTTCACACACAGCTTCTTCTCGGCTGTCACCAGGTCGATTTTCATCGCCTCTCGAGCGGACGCGAGGTCCGGATTGTTCTGACCGGTTTCTTTGAACGTCTCTTCCAGAGTGGTGTGATGGCTGCCGGGACCGTGGCAGTTTTCGCAGCCCTGTCCGGCCAGGTGGGGCGACTGATCCATACTCACAAAGCCACTCTCGTACCGAAACACTTCCTGAGGATTCCAGCCGACCGAATGGCAGGCCAGACATTCCGGATCATGCACTCGATTAATCCACGGAACTTCCGCATAGCGTTCGTGCCCGCTGATCAGCGTCTCAGTGGCATGACTGTGCCGCGATTCTTTCCATTTAGCGAAGGCCTTCGTGTGACAGGTGCCGCATTTCTCGGAACCGACAAACTTATGCCCATCAGGATGTGGAACGGCAGGTTCGCTCTGCACAATCTGCTGTTCCTTCAGCAGGTCCTGGTAGAACGCCATATGGTTTTCCATCGCCGGCGTTCGACGAAAGCGTTCCTTATCGAGATCGACCAGCTCGTAGCGAAATTTCTTCTCCTGGCCCGGAAAATAGCCAAGGACTCCGGCGTACTTCCCTTTGCGGCCGGCCTCGATGACGGTCGTTTTCCCCACTTCCTGGGGAACGCCATTCGGATCCTCCGGTCCTCCCCCCCTCAGACAGAGATCGAAATCGGGAACCTGTTCCAGAATGCGCGACGTTTCCGTACGGGACGACTGAGAAAGCAGAACCAGCAGCTCACATCCCTGAGCCTTCAGATCCTCAACGACCGGCTTCAGGCTGGCGACGGGGTCATCGATCCGAAGCAGACTGTTATCAGAACCGGCGCTCACCTTCTCGGCGAATTTCTCTCCGATCACGCCGGTAACGCCCACTTTGGTTCCGTCGACGTCGATCACCCGCGATCGCGCGGGACTGCCAATGTCCGGGGTGTCGTAAAATACCACATTGGCGGAGATATAGGGCAACTCGGTTTCTGGATCGGTTGAGTTTGAAACCGTCGAGAAGAGATAGTCGACCTGCAACTTGAGATCGGAGGGCCCAAGCGTCATCGCATCGTACCCCATATCCGCCAGAGCCGTGTGCATGACGCCGAACTTGATCTGATCCTGCCGGCGGGTCCGCTTCACGAAGTCGCCGAGATCGAGGCCAATTACGTTCCAGCCCTTGTCTTCACGCAACTGGCGAAACAGATCGGCTCGCCGGGAGATGCCGCCCGACTGAGTTTCCGAGCAACCGCAGGGCTCCATATAACCATGAGCTTCGCCCGTGAAAATGATCGCCAGTTCGGGCTTTGACCAGCCCTCGACAATCGGCTCTGGGGCTTCATCCTGAGACACGGGACGAGCCGCAGGAGTCGAGATCGACATTCCGGAGTCGGTCTGATCCTGGCTGACCCCCTGAAACCAGCAGCCGATGGCCACAATCGGTGCCAGTAGAAGCGGCCAGCAGGTTCTCCAGAACCTCTTAGAAGATGCATGAAACATCGAACTCAGTCCTTTGTGTTTCGATCAGGCGGCCCGTTCGTCCAACGGCGGGACGATATCGCATCTGCCGGAATGAGGCAAACCGGTTTTCCAGCGGCTTTGTCGAGCCTTTCTGATCAGTAGCTCAGCCCGTGAACGTTGAAGATCATCTTCGGCACGAGCTTGTTATCGGTCGTCACGATGATCTTCCCGGAATTCACTCGATCGTTGTTCATCGAAGGAGAATTGGGCGGAACCGAAATTCGGATTTCATACCGCTCCCGATTCTCGGCCTGAAACTTCTCGTCCTTGGTCATCTCGAATTCAATGAAATCCGGCTTCGCCTCGACATCGGTTACGTTGATGGGAGCGCCATTGTTGTCGCGGACGAACATCGAGAGGTTAACAGATTTTCCTTCTTTCCGATCGAACCGGCCAAGCACCAGCAGCATGTTCGACGCCTGCCAGCCGGATGGTCCGAGAATCTGCACGGGACCTGAATGGTAGCCCTGCAGTTTGAACGTGGTCCACTCCTCTTCGCCTTCCACAATAAGGTCGAGTCGGACGTCGGCCACGAACTCGCCAATCGGTGCCCCGGGCGCAACTTCCCCTTCGATAAGGTATCCGCCCTTGGCAAGCTTTTCCTTGAGCTGCTCATCGGTCATCGGCTCGATGTTCACGGTGACCAGTTCACTGTCGCTGGTGGCTTTCACCAGCTCGAAGTCGCCTTTCACCCGGGAAGAAATGGCTCCCGTAAAGGTCGTCGGTTTCTCCCGCGACAGCTCTCCAAGGTTCCAGACGCCGGCAGGCGTGATTTCCCAAGTGGCATCAACCCGTCCGGTGACCGTGAGCGAGACCTCTTCGATATCGGGATCGTTCGTTTTGATGAAGGCGGCCTGACTGAATGCCGGGTCTTCGACCTTGCCGATCCACTCCAGCGTAATCGAGGTCGATTCTCCCGGAGCAACTTCGCGCTCTTCGAAGTCGGCCATCGTGCACTTGCACGTGGAACGATCTTTCACGAGCTTCAGAATCCCTTCACCCTCGTTTCGAATCGTGAACTCGTGACGCAGCGTCTGCCCGACCTCCATGTTCCCGAAATCGTGGACCGGTTCGTCGATCACCACGGCCGGTGCCGGGGCGCCGGGAGGGAGACTGAGATCGGCCTTCTTCGCGGTTTCTTCCGAGACGCTGAGATCATCGGTACAGCCGGCGATCGCGGCGAGGAAGAACGTCATCACCATCAGGGAGCAACACGACGTGCAGAAAAGATCGGTCTTCATTCGAGCCCAATTCATGGATTTGTTCGAAGTCGTTGTGAGGAAACGGGATTGAGCGTGAGGAACTACAGAATGGCCGATTCTACCCAATCACTGATCTGACGCCACCCTGAGGAATGCCTGAACGCATCTTATGCGCAGTCCCCACATGGAATTACGTCAATCACCGGATGATGTTGGACTGTCTGGGACCTTCTCCACGATTTTCTGCAAGATGGCCAGCTGATCCTCGGTCAGATAGCGGTCCGTATGGCCGTACTCGCGATTGATGCGGTCGAGGTCCAGCGATTGCTTGGCGACCGCTGCAGCCGCATCGTTTCGACCGGCGTCGAACAGCGTGGAGGCGAGTTCGAACTGCAGTTCCGAATTCGCAGGATAAATCTCGATCGCTCTTTCGCGGGCCGCGATCGCCTTCTCCAGAGTCGCTGCCTCTTCATGGATCTGGTAAAGCCGAGTCCATAGATCCGCGCGCTCCGACTGGAGTTGATAACTCAGAGGATCGCGGGCAATCGCCTCATCCGTCGCCGCCAGGGCTTCCTTCAACGCCTGCGGACTCGGAGCTTCGTCACGCGGAGAAGCCTTCGCCGCTGCAATCTGTTGCCAGGGCTGCGGGTTCCAGAAGTCGGCTTCGGCCCACTCCTGACTTCGGCGAACCGTCTCCGCCGGACTGCGGGATCGCGTCAGATCCGCAATCGCCGCAGATTCACTGAGCCGTGGCAGAACCGCCAGATACAAACTCGACAGAAACAATCCGCCTCCTGTCACCAGAAGGACAAGTCCCGTCCGTCGTCCGGAGAACGAGGTTCTTTGCCGGATTGGCTCGATGCCGACCGTGAGAACAAGCAGCAGTTGGATGATCACCGGCATCGAGAAGCCTCCTGCTCCATGCAGATGAATCAACAGAGCCAGCCCCGCCCACCGCCAGACGGAAGTCGGCAGTTTCGTTTCACGCATCATCGCCCATAACAGCAAACCGAGAGATCCCGAGACCAGCGTCCAGAACAGAGTCTCTTCGAGGAAGCGAGCCGATTCGGGCGGACTGAGTATGCTCGATAATAAGACCGACGAGCAGAGTACCACCGACGCTGCGTAGCCACTGATCGGTGTCGCCACTTCACCAGAACGTTCTAACGACGCAGGTCCTCGTAGCACACGCAATAACAGCAGAATCAAAAGAGCAATGACTGCTCCAGACGCGATCACGCCGCCTCCCGCCGCGGCATCAAGCCAGAGGTTGTGTGGATCGAGAATCTCTTCGCTCGACCGCGGCAGCTTGTGAGCCAGGTAGTGTTGCCGAAAGTTTCCGGGGCCTGCTCCGAGCAAGGGTGACTCGCTGAGCATCGCCAGTGAACCCCGCCAGAAGTCGAGACGATACCGCAACGACTTACCGGCTTCGGAAACGACCTGCTTATCAAGACTGCCTGAACCGAAGGCGATCGCAACGAAGATCGCGAGGACAACCGTGAGCGTGGTGCCGTACTTGAGCAGCGTCTTCCGATTCGCGCTACGGAACACGTAGAAGAGAAATACCCCACCCAGTGACACAGACGCCCCGACCCAGGCGGTTCGACTCTTCGTCAGGAGCAGGCAATAGGCCAGCAGCATCCACAGGACGGCGATGCCGATCCGACGGGATGTCGCATGGGGACCTTTCGGAACGGCGAGGAACAACCCGCTTGTCAGCACGAGGCCGACCGCCAGAAATCCCCCCAGGGTGTTCGCCAGGGCGAAGAATCCGAAGGGTTCGCGACTGTCCCGCAGTCGCTGCAGAAACATCTGCTGAGCGTGGGTCTCCAGCGGAACACCGAGTTGACTCAACTCCCGTTCCAGGAGGGCTCGCTTTTCTTTCAGGCGGGTCGTCAGGAACTCTGAAGCGTGTCCGGTCTCGAGCTGTGCCGATACGTCCTGAAACTCCTCGATCAGCGGGAGGACTTCCGCCTCAGCTGCATCGTAGAAAACGTAATGCTGATAGATCCCTAATGATGAATGAGCCGCTCCAGCAACAAGCAGGACGCAGAGAGTCAACTGCAGCGATTGCGAGTTGGCGAACCGTCGCAAGAGCAGGACGCTGACGACGGTTGCCAGCCACCCCAGAACAACAAAGACGCCGGTTCGAAGCTGTCCGCCAGTGGCCCAGAGCATTCCGAAAGAAAGGATCGGCCCGAGCCCAAGCAGCAGCACGCAAAGATCGAGTCCGTCAAAGGCGATCGGTTGTGTCCGCCATTTGAAGAGGAGCCAACCAACAACGGCCAGCCCCATCAGCCAGGGCGCGTGCAACAGGACGAGGTCCCCATTCACGGTCGCCTCGGGAGGAACAAACAGCTGAGCCCATAGCAATACATTGATCGCACACCAGCCGAATGAGAGCCAACGGGAATGGCCAGCCGAAGGACCGTTCTCTGGAGAGTCGGATGGTCGCCGGGATGCCTCCTGCATACTGGGTTTGCCTCTCGTATTACTGGTCGCGGAAGATCTATCTGGTTTCGGCCTGATCGGTCATCGATCGATCCCGGGCGGCACGCCGACCCGCCGTCTCCAGAATTCCGATGATTCCCAGAACGCAAACGACGAGCAGGATAATCGTCCAGGCTGATCCCCATCCCGGAAGCCGATACAGCAGCAGCCCGGCGAGTCCGGTCGTGAGCGTACACAGGTGGATCGTCAAAACGGCGTTCTTCCGCGACAGTCCCAGATCGGTGAGTCGATGCGAAAAGTGATTCTTGTCCGGATGAAACGGACTGAGTCCCCGCTTCAGGCGGATAAACATGACCGATATGAAATCGTACAACGGGACGGCCAGAACGCACAGCGGAGCCAGGATAACATGGGTGTCACTGCTGCTTTCATCGTAGAAGGTGCCGAGCACCGTCAGGCAGCCGAGCATCAGGCCGAGAAATGTGCTCCCGGCATCGCCCATGAAAATCTTTGCCGGAGTCCAGTTCCAGACCAGAAAACCAGCACATGCTCCCGCGATCACGAGGAGCATTCCCGCGACCAGCCAGCGAGGTTCGGACGTCTGAGTCAGCATGATGACGGCGAACATCGTCGCGGCGATCAGGCTGATTCCCCCGGTGAGCCCGTCCATATTGTCCAGAAAATTCAGCGAGTTGATCAACAGCACGAGCCAGAACACAGTTACGGCCCAGGCCACTGGATCAGGGAGAACGAACAGCGTCGCCCGGGCACCTGCCGCGACCACCGCGCCGGCTACGAGAAACTGAATGCCTAGTCGCAATCGCCACGAGACCGGTTTCACGTCATCAACCAGACCGATGATGCTGAGCAGCAGCCCGGCCGTCAGAATGCCCCACATCTGGGGAGCCCGGTAAAGGACACCGGGGAGATGAGCCCGGACCGTTTCGGGAAGCCAGGTATCCGGCAGGTATCCTGCAGTGATGGCCCAGACCAGCACATTCGCCAGAGCCAGCGGGACAATCACGCCGCAGACGATGCCCACGCCTCCGCCCAGCGGAGTCGGCGCTGCGTGCACCTTCCGTTCAGCCGGAAGATCGACCAGCCCCAGATACGGAGCCGAACGGATCATCTGCCGTGTGACGATGAGCGAAATCAAAAAGGCCGGAACGACGCACCCGACAGTAAACAGCAAGTTAACCAAGGGACTCTCTGGCTCCGGGTGCATTCAGGGGCCGCCGCCACGTCGAGCAACGAGGCGGCGGCACGGCCTTTTTCGGGATTCGTTTACGACTTCGCCCTGGTCTGCTTCGGCTTTTGATTCCGCTTGCGAACCGGCTGGTTGAGACTGGGCGGATCCTTCGGCACCGAGCCACTGTCGTCGGGAACATCAAGTTCCTCGGTCAGACGAGCCAGGGCCTGCTTAAGATCCTTTTGCACGTTGGCGTACTCGGAATCGCCATAAACGCTCTTCATCTCGCGCGGATCCTTCTCCAGATCGTACAGTTCCCATTCTCCCAGGTTGTAGAAGTGAATGAGCTTGTAACGATCGGTGCGTACGCCACGGTGCCGACGGACCATGTGGGCGGTGCGGCGATCGGCCATGAATTCGTAGTAGTGGTAATAGTGGGCCTTCCGCCAGTCTTCCGGAGTGTTCCCCTCCGCGATTGGCAGCAGGCTCGCTCCCTGCATCGCGTTCGTCGGATCAAGTCCAGCCACATCGAGAAACGTTTCCGCGAAATCGACATTGGAAACCAGCTCTTTGCTCACGCTTCCCGGCTTGATCTTGCCCGGCCAGCGAGCCATCAGGGGCTGACGGTACGACTCTTCGTACATGAATCGCTTGTCGAACCAGCCGTGATCGCCGAGGTAGAATCCCTGGTCGGACGAGTAAATCACGATCGTATTCTCGGCCAGACCGGACTCATCGAGATAGTTGAGCACACGACCGACGTTGTCATCGACCGAAGCGATACAACGAAGATAGTCCTTGATGTACCGCTGATACTTCCAACGAACGAGATCCTTGCCCTTCAAGTTTGCTTCACGAAACGCCTTGTTTTTCGGCTCGTAGGCTTCGTTCCAGACTTTCAACTGCTCTTCATTCAGATAAGGCGGCGGCACCAGTTTCAGGTCTCGCTCAGTCATCGTTTTCTCGATGGTCATGTCCTGGGTGCGAGCCGCGGTGCCACGCCCGGAATAGTCGTCGAACAGGTTGTCCGGCTCCGGGATTTCGACGTCGTCGTACATCGTCAGATAGTCCGGCCCCGGGCACCATTCGCGATGCGGCGCCTTGTGCTGCAGCATCAGCATGAAGGGCTGATCGTCATCGCGACCTTCCTTCAGCCAGGTCAAACCGAGATCGGTGATGATATCTGTCGTGTACCCTGTGTACTTGATTCGCTCACGATTCCCGTCGCCGTTGGGATCCCGGAGCGTCGTCGGATTGTAGTAAGGCCCCTGTCCGATCAGCACTTCCGAATAGCTGAATCCGGTCGGCTCCATGTGCTCCCCGAGGTGCCACTTTCCAATGACGGCGGTCTCGTAACCGATCGTCTGCAGCATCTTCGGGAAAGTCGGCTGGGTGCCGTCGAACTTGTTCCCATTCTGATAGAAGCCGTTCTTGTGGCTGTACTTTCCAGTCAGAATCACTGCCCGCGACGGACCGCAGATCGAGTTGGTGCAAAAACAGTTATCGAACCGCATCCCCTCGTTGGCGATCCGGTCGAGGTTCGGCGTCTGATTGATCTTCGAACCGTAAGCACTGATGGCGTGCGAAGCGTGGTCGTCGGTGAAGATGAAGAGGATATTGGGACGGTCTGCGGCGACCGCCGTCTGTGCGGCTATGAGTACAAACAGGGCACAGAGTGCAAATTTGACATGCATTGATGACGTCTCCCTGGCATTTTCGACAATTTTGAGTGCGTCGGTTCGTCATTGATCTGAAAAAGATCGCACAACGGCCACGATGATCCCAGTTCAGCCAGGGAATCACAAGCCATCGTGCCTGTTCGCTCGGCAACTTTCGGGATTTCTCCGGCTGGTCGGCGAGCCTTTTTCAGGCAGTCTGTGTCCTTTTCCAGAGAGAGGACTGGGGTTGGCAGACGAACGGTCTACGATCTTTCGCTCGAATGGCATGGCTCGTGCTCAATCTGGGTTCAGATCGAGCTCACGGTCCGTCAGCCTGACAGACCGTCCGATCCACTTCATCGCCAACCACCGCGATCCCACCCGTTTTTAAACCGTACCGTTACTGGAGAAAAAAGGCATGTTCTCGTCCGTTCAGGAATCCCCGCTCACCCACTCTGTGAAATCGGTCGCCGATCTGACGATGGATCAGATTCGCGCCATGGAACGTAGTGAGTTGATCCAGGTGATCCAGCAGGGACGCGTGCCCTTTCTCGAACACGATCGGCTCGGTTCACATGATACATCGACGTTGCAGCAGCTTGCCCTGCTGTCACGAGAGAGCTGCACCCATCAGGTCTAGAGCATTTCATGCTTCGCCTGCAGTCGCATGGGCGGCCATCCCCCGGCCATGCTGAATTTGCTCCTGCAAACGCCTGCAGTCGAATTTTGAAATTGCTCTAGATCCACCTCGGCGCCTGAGTGAAACGAAAATATCCGGGACCGCTGCAAGGCGAACCCGGATATTTTTTTTCGCGTCTCGCCTTCGATTCAGGTACGTCCGAAGGACATCAGCGTGATGTCATCGTTCTGCGGCCGGCCCGCTGCGTGACGTTTCACATCGGCGAGCACGGCTTTGCCCAGATCCGTCGCGTTCGATGGAGCCGACTGAATGAATGAGCGAAGATGCTCCATCCCATACAGTTCATTCTGGGGATCCATCGCTTCGCTGACGCCGTCGGTGTAAATGGTGACGATCTCGCCCGGCTCGATCGATCGCTGAATGACCTCGTACGGATAATCTTCCAGCACGCCGATCGGAATCCCGACAGTCTCGTCCGGCAATTCTTCGATTGTCTTGTCCGGCTTGAGAATCATCGGCGACATATGACCGGCATTCACGACGGTCATCGTGTGTTCGCGGACGTTGAGGAGAATGATCACAAAGGTGACGAATCGACCTTCGACCGCCTTCGCACACATGTGATTGTTGATCTCCCCCATCACGACGCAGGCGTCTTTGGTGAAGCTGACCGTGCTGCGAACAACGCTTGAGAGCCGCGACATGACCAGAGCCGCCGGAACGCCTTTCCCGGCGACATCGCCAAACGCCAGGAAGAAATGATCATCGTCGAGTTGAACGATGTCATAGTAATCGCCGCCGACTTCCTGAGCGGCTTCATACGAGGCATAGAATTCGTAGCCGGCGACCTCGGGAAACTCGCTGGGCAGCAGAGCCTGCTGCACGTTGCGAGCAATCCGCATCTCGTTGTCCTGCTTCTGTTTCTCCGCGTAACTCACCATCAGACGGGTCGACTCATAAGCCAGTGCCGCCTGCCCCGCGACCGCCAGAAGCAAGTCGAGATCTTCCTGCCGAAACTGGCTGACCGGGTTCTGGGTGTCGATATTGATGATCCCCATCGGCTCCCCTTCCAGGTTGAGCAGCGGGACGCACATCATCGACCGGATGGTGAGATTGGAGATCGATTCACTCGCCTCGAAGCGGGAATCGGTGGCGGCGTCGGCAGAAAGAATCCCCTTCTTCTCTTCGATCACCGCATTCATGATCGTTCGGCTTAGTTTGACTGTCTCGTCGCCGGAATGGTGACGATGCTTGATCGCGCGGGGAATCATCTTCCCGGTCGCTTCGTCTCTAATGAGAATGCAACCGCGGTCGGCGTGCGGAAAGATGTTGAAGAGCGTATCGAGAATCTTGGGCAGGAGCGTTTCCAGATTGGGAGAGCCTGCCAGCGCCCGGCTGATCTCGATGATCGACTTGAGTTTGACTTCGGGGCGAACGTCGAGCAGCCCGAATCCCGAGCTGTTGTCGACCGTGCCCATGATCGTGCCGGTGTCCTGTTCGGTCCCGACGTCGATATCGAATTCGTCGTCATCGGCGATGGCCTGGACTTCCGGCTGAGTCTTTGCGGTCGCCGCGTCTTCAAATCGCAGCAGAATCGGGCCGAGTTTCAACCGATCCCCGTGAACGAGGGCGACAGCCTCGTCGATCTTCTTGCCGTTCAGGAACGTGCCGTTCCCGCTTCCCAGATCTTCGAGCTGCAGTCCTTTCGGCCCGCGAGAGATCTTCGCATGTCTCCGCGAAACCATATTGGAATCGAGTTGCAGATCGCATTCCGGAAGTCGACCGATGACGACATCCTGATCCGGAAGGGTGTGAGTGATGGCTTTTCCGCTCTGCAGAATGACCAGACTGGGCATAGGGACGCTCGATTCGAGTCCAGGAACTTCGACCTTCAGCAAACAGCGAGGCTGCGCTTTTCGATGTCAGGAGTCTAACCGGTTCCAGCCTGTCATCCAATTCAAACGTTCAGAAATCAGATGCCAACCTTCGAGTGGGTCTGGAAAGCCGTCCTAAAAGAAGATCAGGGTCGTCACGAGGAAGATCGGGACGAGGACCGCGACGCTGTAGATCATGTACCCGAAGAAGCTCGGCATGCGGATGTTATTCTTCTCAGCGATCGCCTTCACCATGAAGTTCGGCCCGTTGCCGATGTAGGTCATCGCTCCCATGAACACGGCTCCGAGGCTGATCGCGACCAGGAAGATCTCGGAAACTCCGGCCACGGTATTGCCGACGGGCTCCATGGTCTTGGCCGTCTCAAAGAACACCACGTAGGTCGGAGCATTGTCGAGGAAGCTGGACAGCGTTCCCGTACCCCAGAAGAACTTCATCGGCGTATCGAAGCCGAGCGTCTTTCCGTAGACATTCAGAATCTGAACCGGAGGCTGCATGCAGACAAAGATTCCGGAGAACAGGGCGGCGACTTCGAGGATTGCCGCGTAGTTGAACGCGTTCTTCTGACGAATCTGGCTCGGCGTCGTCACCAGCGAGAGCAACGTGAGCGTGAACATTAGCACTTCTCGAAAATACATCGGGGCGTGCCAGTCGGTGCCGGGGAACGGCTTGGACGGATCGAGCGTGGCCACGCAGGCGACGATTCCAACCAGCCACAGCAGGTTGATCTTGCCATACATTGCAAAGTTGGAGTTGCCGTTTTCCTCGACGACAAACGCTTTGGCCTCTTCCTTGCGGACCATGAACCTGTCGTAGATGAAGTAGACAATCAGGATCGCGATGTTGACGAACAGCCATTCGCGCCACAGATTCAGCGTCCAGAAGAAATCGACGCCTCGCAAAAAACCGAGGAACAACGGCGGATCGCCGATCGGCAGGAGGCAACCGCCTGTGTTGCAAACGGCGAAGATGAAGAAGATGACCGTATGAGCGACATGGGTCCGCTTGCCATTAGCGGCCAGCAGCGGACGAATCAGCAGCATGGCTGCTCCCGTCGTTCCCACGAAGCTGGCCAGGAGTGCTCCCAGACCAATCAGCGCGGTGTTGACATACGGCTTGCCAACCAGTCGGGTCTCGATGGCGATTCCGCCGGTAATCACATACAGGCTGAAAAGCAGCGTAATGAACGGAATATACTCGGCCATCAAGGCATTCTTGAGAACCGTGATCGCAGCAGGGATTCCCGGATCAGAAACGGTATGGTCGATGTGGTCGTGCACGCCGTGACCGAAGATGAAGGCGTAGTAGGCCAGGGTAATTACCCCCAGCCCTGCAGCCACCAGAAACCGGTGCAGATTGCTTTCCCACCAGTGCTCGGTCTTATGAAACAGGGGAAGAATGGCAATACAGAGCAACAGGGCAACGAACGGCAACACGCTGTAAGCTGCTGGAACATGGTGTTCTTCGGCATGCTCCTCGCCGGCATGTTCATCCGCATGAGCCTCGTCCGGATGGCCTTCCGCATGTTCCTCGCTATGAGCCCCTTCTTCGGTTCCATCATGGGCGTCGTGATCGGGATGATCCTCCACGTGCGCTTCGTCTTTTGCGTCTGCGGTATCTTCCGGCGTGGCGGGCGTTTCCTCGCCAGTTGTGATCGAAGGCTCAATATTGGGATGTTCGCCATGGTGAGCAGCGGGAGGCTGGCTCACTTCGTAGCCAACCCATGCTCCCAACGCACAAATCATGAGCAGCACACTGAAGATGCCCTGCCTCTTCAGTTTTCGTTGCGATTCCAGGGTATTGTGCGCCTGTTCCATCCCGAACCTCGTCTCCACATCCTGCTAGGTAGTTCCGCGCGGCAGTAGAGCCTGCCTCCTCGATCAGAGGGTGCGAATCATCTGATATATCTGAATTCCGTCAAGTGATGCCGGAAGAGAATGTTACGGTTTGCTTCCTCAGACGATCGCAACCGGAATCGACTCCGCGGGAATCGTTTTCATGAACTGATTGCAGAGCTCCCGGCTGCGTTCGGCCGAGAACAGCGAGTTAGCCGTAAGGGCGTTCATCAGTCGATCCGGCGGTTCAATCTGGAAGGAGAGCAGCAGATAGAGCTGGGTCTGTGTCAGGAGACCCGTTTCGACGGCCAGTTCGCCGAATCGCTGGTTCCGACCCTGATTCTGCATTTCAGCCAGAGCCTCAATATCGAGGGGCTCGAGCATCTTCAGGTCGACGGCGAGTTCTCCAAGAGACCGTTGGTCGGGCGGAACCTGAAGCAGAATCCGTGAGACCGTCGGGATGTCGAGAATCTCTTTGGAGACCAGCCAGCGGCTGAACTTCAAACCGTTGACGGCCTTGATCATCTCGCGTTCTTCGGAGTTCATCAGGCAACGATGGTGGACCTGGTTACGACCGTTCTTCTTGGAATCGTACAGAGCTTCATCGGCCTGCAGCAGAAGCTGCTCACCGAAGTTGTAGTCCTTCCGACCTGGCATCCCCAGAGCGGTTCCGAAGCTCGACGTGACCGGAACCCGTTTCCCGTCGAACAGGAAATCTTCGCGTTCGATGGCTGCACGAACTCGTTCGGCCAGCTTCTCGACGCCCTTCTCGGTCGGCCGATGAACGATGACAACAAACTCTTCACCGCCGTAGCGGCAGAAGACGTCCGACTGACGCAGGCTCCGAGAGACCACTTTGGTGAACTGCTTCAGAACATCGTCGCCGAATTTGTGACCGTAGGTGTCGTTGAGAACCTTGAACTTGTCGATGTCCATGAACATCACGCAGATCGCCGAACAACGGTCGCTGGCTTCCCGGGACGCGTTTTTCATGGACTCGTCGAAATGAGCGCGATTGAAGATCCCGGTCAGCGGATCGCGGGTGGCTTTCTGCTGCAGTTCCGCATTGCGGCTCTCGAGCTGCTGCTTTTCACGTTCAATCTGTTTCTGTCGTTCGCTTGCCAGCAGAGTCTCACTCTGAGCCCGCATCGTGAGTTCGAGCAGCTGTTGATTGGCCTGCGACATGATTTCGCCGGGATCATTGATGTCACTCATGTCGATGGCGAACAGGCTCCCGGCATCATCGACACGCTGACGGACTTCCTGCAGGAAGCGGTCAACTTCTGCCCCCTTCATGTTGAAGAAATGTTCGGCCATCTGGCGGATTCGCTGAATCGATTTTCCGGGGACGGGGGACATAAAGTAGTCGCCCACGGCATTCGACAGAACAATGGCCGCTTCGAGCGAATGGGTCCCCGGCTGCAGCTGTTCGAAAAGTGTCTCGACAGAGAAGTTCTGCATTCGAACGCCGTTCATCAGGTTCTCGGGCAGACCCCATTTTTCCATAAGGCGGCACGCCACCTGGGAGTGATCCAGACCGAGAAACTCGTGCTCGACTTCGAACAACGGACGGGCCTGTGATTCGCTCGTCACGAGCACCGGATAGTATTCGCGGGAAATCGCCTTGAGCATGGCAAGCCGACCAATATCAACGAGCAACCCGGCCAGGAAGTATTCGCACTCCAGTCCTGCCTGACAACGCTTGCCAATCGTTTCGCCCGCGGCCGCATGAACGATCGACTGCTTCCAGTAACTGCGGTAATAGTCCTGCAGCGGACCGGAACTGATCGATTCACTGGCCAGGCTGAAACTCAGCGCGAGCGAAGTGACGACGGTCGTTCCCAGCAACGGAACGGCTCGGTCGATCGAGTTGACCTTCGACGAGAAACTGAAGAACGCCGAATTGGTCGCCTGCAGGATCCGGCTCGCGATGGCCGGATCGGTTTTGATCAGATCGACGATCTGGGTCATCTCGGTTTCGGGATCCCGAGCCAGCTCCAGCAGACGCACGGCGACAGCCGGCAACGTCGGAAGCGTGGTTGATTTCCAGATCTTTTCGGCATCAAACATCTTACTGTTCCTGAAAGCAAAACGAATCAGAATGAGTTATTATGGGGTCGAGTCGGCGGAGGTCCGCTTTAAGTAGTTTCAGGCGAAGCATCCGGCCCAGCGCGACAGCTTGTCCCGCATCATGCCCGGACGACAGGGTTTGACGAGGTAGTCGCTGATTCCAGCTCGCAGACCGCCAACAAGATGGCTCAGGTCCGCCTCACTGGTCAGCAGAATGATCGGCAACTCGGCCTGTTCGGCGCGAACCTGACGAATCAGTTCCAAAGCAGTCGGGTCAGCCCAGTCGACATCGATAAACACGATGTCGAAGTTCTGGTCCTGATACAGATTCCACGCGGTGGCGTTGCTGTCGGTGGCGACAACAGTGCGGATACCAAGTTCCTCGAAACACCACTGTTCCAGGGATCGCCAGGCTTGCGACCGATCGACGAGCAGGACTCTCATGGGATTGACCTCTTCCGAATGAATTTGCCGGCCTGCACGCCTTGGGACCTGCCCCGTGCAGAACGTATCATTCAAACCTAGGTCAAAACTCGGGCGACGTCGCTTTTTTTCCACGGTGTTGAAGGAAAACATCGGCGTCGGATCAAAACAGCGGTCGGGTGAATGACTTACGTCTCTGAAAGACCGCCGTGGGGTGAACAACTGCCACCATATCCCGCCTGCGGCAAATTGACACAAGTAATTTCAACTACAGGGAAATACCTGAGGGAAAGAAGCCCCCAAAGATGAATACATGGCGATAAATCGACACATCCCCCATCGGCATAAATACCGATCCGTACCGTCTGTGGCCTTGCCTTCCCGCAAAATCGTTATTATCAGAAGTGCACAAAATGGAAGGGGGAGCGGGGGATGAGTCGAATCCCCGGCGGACTAAAGGTGAATTAGCCCAATAGCTATGACATGCCCTGTCATAGCAGGAAACTCATACTGAACATTCACGAAGTTCATTCGTGTAATATTCCGAACTATTAGAGTATCAGCCGGTCCATGGCGGACCGACAGCGGCGAGGCCATGGGGGCCTTAGGACAGATGAGCGGAGGGCCAACGTTCATGATTGATAGTAGAAAAATACGGGAGACAGGCGGAGAATCGCTCCTTATCGCCGATCCCAACCCCTTCGTCTGCGAAGCAATTCGAGCTCTGGTTAAGGAATGGGGGCTCTTCGAGCAGATCGACGTCGCCCACGGGCTTCCGCGGGTGTTGCAGATCGCACGCGAGGCTTCGGAAACAGTCCTCCTTCTCGTGGACCGCTGGGGATCGACGGCTTCCAGCGACATCGTGGAGCAGATCAAGGCATTCGGCGCGCCTCACCGCATCGTGGTGCTGCTGACCGATGTGGATGACCCCTCGTCGGTCAGTTCACTGCTGAGCAAACACCCAGCCGGGGTGATTACACGAGCTGACTCCCCTCATGTGATTTATCGTTGCCTGCATAGCGTTTGCCTGGGTGCCACCTATCGCTCAGAGCTGGTCACCAACGCCGTGCAGAACATCGAGCAGCTTCAGGAGAGTCGAGCCGGGGAAGATGGCCTCACTAATCGTCAGCGCGAGGTTCTCTGTCTGCTTGCCGAAGGGTTCTCCGTCAAGGAAATCGCTTCGATGATGCATCTGTCGGCCAAGTCGGTCGACAGTCACAAGTATCGCATCATGAAGAAGCTGAAACTCAACGATCGCGTTCGTCTCGCCCGTTATGCCATTCGTGAAGGATTGATCGAGGCGTAGAGAGTCATCTCCGCGAGCAATCCACTCAACCGCGGTGCAGCCGTCCCGGGCGCGCTTGAGGCCGAAGATTGTTCGATCCCGGAGAACGATCGCCCTTAAGCAGCCACATCGCAGCCCGGACGATCGGCGATGTCATCGGTCCGCTCATACTGAATAGCATTGCCGATCTTCCCGACCACACCGGCAGCGTCGCATTCACGCAGACAATAGGCAATCTTCTGAGCCACCCAGCGTGGTTGCTGTAGAGTTTTCGCGATGTCAGCAGTTGTGAATCTCTGGGGAAGAGGCGCTGGCAGCAGTGAGTAAAGATCCGCCCCGCTACGCAGCGACCTGGTCTCGACGACTTCGAGCAGCTTACGGTCTTCGACCCGGTACCCCTTTCGGCAGCGCCGCCGCGGAGGACGACGAATCTCCTCCACATCGACCATCACCAGATCGAGTGTCAGACGGGGCTGAGGAAACACCGTGACAAAGTGCACGAATTCTTCGAAGACATCGAGCCAGTCTCCGACCTTCGGTGAGAGCCGGCGTCCCAGGACCTGAGAATATCGCTGTCGCTGAATCATCCGCCGGCGGATCACTGGCTTGACGAGAGTCACGTCGTGACTGGCCGACAGTGTCCGGATCTTATCGCGGATCGCGGCCAGGGAACTGCACTGAATCTCGATCACACGGTCGGATTCCAGAACGTCAATTCGATACGAGCCGAGCTGCTGCTCGTACAACGACGCATCCGGGCTGTACCAGGCTTTTAGCTGCTGGTGGAGAGTCGTTTCCATGGCTCCGCCATTACTGGAGATTCAATCCGGCTGCGCTTCCGTGCACGCAACTCAATAAGAAACTTCGTTGATCTCGATCGCTTTTGAACGGGCCGAGTGACCGACGATAGCGTCCCCTTCATCGGGCGACCAGACCAGATCCGCATCCGACCCGGTCCCCGGAAGTTCCTCGAAGGGGATCCCGAACTCCTGCAGCACATCGACGATGTCTGCCAGCGGATCCTGCTTCACTTCCTGCGGAAGAAACGGTTCGATCACATCCCAGTGCCGTTCAAGCAGGGCCACGTTCTCGTCCGGAACGGCCAGCAGATCCTGAGCGCGATCGACGCGGGCGAGCCATGCAGCCTGGCGGAGGACTTCATACTGATCTTCCGGCGGAAGGGCGGAGAAAACCTCTTCTCGCTGTTGCAGGTCCGAGATCTCGGCCTGGCCATGATGCACGGTGCGGCGTAGCTCGTCGACTTCCGGAAAACGCGTCCGAGCCGCGGCAGTGCAGATCGTCTCCGCCAGACCAAGGAACTGTTCGGTCGACAGATCGTTGTTCTCCAGCACCTTCTGCAACCAGCGGTCCGCTTTCAACTCGACGAGAACCGATTCCGACAGCCATTGCCGCCCGCTGCGTTTGCGTTCTTCGTTCACGAGTCCCTGCACGGAAAGCTCGCGATCCGCATCCCATCGCGGCACCTGCGAGAACAGCGGCGGGAGTGGCGGAAGCTGTTTGTGGGGCAGCTCGTTGACGATCTTCAGATACTGATTGACTTCGGCAGCCTTCAGAATTTCCCGCGGATGCTTCACTTCATGGAACAGACGCTCTTCTTCCGCACAGCCGGCGAAGGCGAGCAGTCCGAATATCAGGGTCGGCAGGATGAGTCTCATACCAGAAGAGTAGCTTGCAGGAGAGAATGCGGTGGGGAGTGCCTGGTGGGCAATATCGATCCCCGGGGCGGTTCTCTTCAGAGAAACCGTCAGTCCCGTTGCAATCCGCAAACCCGGCAGAGAATATGCCGGTGCCGTCGCCTATTTCAGGAATGTGGAAAAGTCGAAGCCGTCAATTCCTGAAACGGTGACAACCACCACGGCGAACTGACAAAGCAGGTAAATGCCCCAGCTTCGTACCAGTCCGCGATTTCCGGTGCACGCCTGCAATCTGGCAAACAGCAATCCGCCGCAAGCCACGAACAGTGGCATCAGAAAGATCCAGAGTCGGGCCGCTTCTCCCATGTTCTTTCCGCTCAGCCAGAGCAGCGCCCACACCGCGACTACACCCACGATGAACGCCTCCCCTTCACTTCGCAGGCGGCTGCGAACCGCCAGGACAAGACTTCCGAACGCAAGAATACTGACCGCCGGTCCGAGCCCGAAGGCCAGCTCGAAAGGATTGACCCCAAGCCACTTCCACCAGGTTCTTGGGTTATGATCGTAGAACGCGGCATGATTCTGCAGGTTCAGCCACCAGATGGTAAAGAGATTCGCATCGGTCAGTCCCCACAGGATCATGCAGGGCAGAATGACCCCCGCCCCGGCTGTGACGATCAGGGCCGGCGACATTCCGCCAGCGAGCCGACGAATCGATGCTCGTTCCGGACCGAATACCTTGCAGCCTCGTGCCGGCAGCGAAGCCATCATGTACGCAGACAGGATGACCGGGACTACGAGCAGTGCCAGCGAGATCATGAGCCCGAGCCAGAGAACAACTCCGGCTAGAAAGGCGCTCACAAAACTTCGTTTCTGCACGGCCAGGATCCACAGCAGGACTGTTGTTGTGCCAAAGACCGGCAGCAGCAGATCGGACTTGGGCAGAAAGAGCGCCAGCGCTGGTACGAGCGGCCAGAACCCCGCCGACAGCCACCCTGCCCCAAGTCCCCAGAACCGGCTGACCAGCAAAGCGATCGGCACGACCGTCAACGCGGCCAGGAACTCGGTCACCCACAGGTTCAGGACCAGTACCGCTCGATCAATGCGTCCGAATGCAAACGGGCCGGCGTTCGACAGTTGATCGAGAACGTTCAGCCCCTCCGAGAGTGCTGGCGACTCCATCGCGAGTATCCTGGAGGTCAACGCGGGAAACGTTCGGCAGAGTCCTTTGAGTCCTCTAAAGTAGAGAATCAACCCGGGTGGATGTGTCCCCTGATGAAGAAAGTCTCCCTCACGAACAACCTGCTCGTACCCGGCCAGAAACTCTCCGGTCGAACGGTCTTCCTTCATCGCTTCGGTGTAGTAACCCGACATGCGCGGATAGTACGTGACCCAGGTCGTTCCCGCCGTGCCGTGAATTCCGATCGGAATCGAGCGAACCGCGCCGATCATCAGGAACGCCAGCACGACCATGCCAGCCAGGCACCCCGCGCGAATCACGCGATCGTCTTTTCGCTCTTCGCGGAAGAATCGCAGTCCCCAGAACGTTAGCCCACCGAGGGCTGCCAGCAGGACGGAAGCGACGATGAGCTCGATGATCTGCGGAGAAGCTTCATCGATTCGCGGCCAGGTCCACTCGCCCGGAACCCCCAGAGGAAGGGATGTGAGACTCAGCACAACGACCTGCAGCAACGTCATCGCGATGACGCCGGCAACAGACAACCAGACGAAACGCGAGGTTGATTCTGTCTTCGCAGTATCTGCCGGTCGATCTGAAGCTAACACGATGCGGCAGTCCGTTTCGCGAGTATCCAATGACGCAAGTGCGACCGCAGCGGGAATTAAACGACGTCGAGCACGATACAGGTGATGTTGTCGCGCGAGCCGCCCTTCTGGGCAGCGAGGATCACCGCGTCGGCGGCTTTCTGAGGATCGCTTTCTTCCTCAAGAACCTTTTGCAGTTCTTCGTCAGACAGTCCATCGGTCACGCCATCGGTGCAGAGCAGGAAACGTTCTCCGGTGCGGACCGGCACGTCGGCCATTGTGACCCCTTCGCCCCCTTCTTTGGAGCCGAGGTAACGATACAGGACGTTCTTGTAGCGATGCGAGCGCGCCTCTTCGGCGTTAATTGTGCCGGCTTCCAGCAGAGCCTGCGTGAGCGAATGATCTTTTGTCAGCTGCTCGAACTGGCCGTTCTGCAGACGATACGCCCGACTGTCGCCTACGTTGCCGACATAAAACGTGTCGGCGACCCAGACCAGAAGCACGATCGTGGTGCCCATGTTGTGCAGTTCGGGATCAATCCGCCCGAGAGCCATGATCTCGGCATTTGCGTTGCCGACCGCCTCATCGATGGCGTGGTGGATCTGTTCATCGGTGTCGTCGATGAAGTCAATCAGATCGTTGAGCTTCTTGGAAACCAGTTCGACAGCCAACTGACTGGCTTTCTCACCGGCACTCTGGCCCCCCATCCCATCGGCGACGATGAAGAACCGCTTTTCCGGGTCGACGTGAAGATTATCTTCGTTGTTCTTCCTGAAGTTACCCGTGATACTCAGTTGGCCGAATCGGAGGTCAGGCATAATGATATGACTACTTGGCAGTGCGGATTCTATCGTTCGACGTTCGCCGGTCGACATCGCTCGGCGACAGGTTGGATCGGAGAAGAATCCAGAAAACGCCTGCAGCGGGCGAACAACAGGCATTCTGACTAACTGGCCAACCGAACGCAACTTAGAGTTGCTTACATATTCCGGGAGTCGCTCCGTCCGTGTCGACGGCTCCGCCTCCGGGGAAAGCGGGGAGAAACTCAGAAACACCAGCGCTGGTCTGGCTCTACAGCAGCGACTTCATCAAATCGCGTACCCCCAGAACCATCGGACTGATCAGCATCTCGCCGGCCGAGTACTCCGCAGCCGCCCCGAAGAAGCGGGCCTGACTCTCCACCATCTCAAACACATGGGCTTTCGACTCGGGAAACTGCGTCTCGTAAGCACGAATCGCTTTCAGTTTCACATCGAGCACATCGGAGATATCCGTTACAAAGTGCCGCGAACCTTCCGGATAGGGCATGCGTCGCAATCCCAGCGGATACCAGAGTTGCTTCGAGACGGTATGAACGGGCAGGCCATCGAATTCCCCATCCCATTTCGTCAGTCGGGAATAGAACACGGCTGCATCGGTGATCTGAACGGCCTGCCAGTGGTCCGGTGACGCGAGCGGGGTTTTGTCGGCGATTCCAAGCACAATCTTCGGCCGGTAGCGACGAAACACCTTCGCCAGTGCGATTCGCGCTTCGTAGGAGTCGAAGAGTCGCCGATTGGGCAGATCGAGAATCTCCCGAACGGCGATCCCGAGGATCTCCGCTGCTTTCCGGGCCTCGGCCAGGCGAACTTCCGGTCCGGGGCTGAGCGGCGTTGGCTCTCCGTCGGTCAAATCGACGATGCCGACGCGGTATCCCTGTCTGGCCAGCATCGCCAGCGTGCCGCCACAACCAATCTCGACATCGTCCGGGTGGGCACCCACGGCGATCACGTCCAGCGGTTCCGGAAGTTCCTGCATCACATCCTCGTTTCCGTTCGGTGAAACCGTAAAAGCGTCGCTGAACAAGAGATTCGGTTCGTCCAGCGTGCGGGAATCGCATTATAGCGGAACGCACTCCGACACAACCGAAGCCGATCCTCACCGCCAGAAACGATCAAACGTACACATCCATAGAATCCGCGCGACTCTCGAAAATCTCCGACTTGGGGATTTGACGGGGGCGGAATCTCGGAGTTAATGAGAAAACAGAGACCTGTTCGACGCGATTCAGGACGAGGCTGTAATCGTATCCCGCATCTGCTAAAGTCTTGTGAGCATTTCGGCCTCGACCGGACCTGTTCGTCTGTGAGAAAGCACACGTTAACTCAATGTCGTCAACCCCTGCAGCAAGTCGCCCCGATGATCCCGTTGAACAAGCCGCGCGTGAACTTCTGGGCTACCTGAACTTCTCCAACGGAGCTCGTGACCAGCGGGCCTTCCGGAACTGGAATATTCTCTTTGAGAGATTTAAGACCGGAAATCTTGAGGAGTTACGTCATTACCTGACTCAACAACTGCAGGCTCTCCGTCAGGACAACCCGGCATTCCACGAAACGACTCAGGCCGAGAACGTAATCGAACTCCTGTTCGGTCAAATGCTCGACGCTTATCGGGAATTCCACCGAGATCTTCTGTTCCACGTCTCCGAGAAGGATCTGGAACAGTCGCTGTTCATCGCCGTTCTGGCCGAGGCGATTCTGGCTCAGGGAGAACCCTGGGAACAGATCGACCGGGTCATCCAGGGAAGCATCGCCCAGGTTAACGACTACCTCGGCTACCGGCCGGTAGCCGTGCTTGAGAACGGGCGACTCGTTCAGCCCTATCCGCACGAACGATTCGCGTTGATTCCGCTCTACATCAGCGGAGTCGGGGCAGCCGACGGCAAATACCGCGACCTGATCGTCAAAACACTGGAACTGCTGCAACAGGTGCCGCAGTCCGTCGTCGATGCGACGCACTTCTATCTGCAGAACCTTCAGGAGTTGTGCCTGGACGTTCGCGCCTACGATTACAATCACCCGGTCTTCAAGCGGACGAATTATCTCTTCGGGGAGTGGGATCCGCATCAGATCGGTCTCGACGGCTACTACCACCGCTTCGTCGTTCGCGGCGTGATTCTGGATGCGTTGATCGACTGGATTAACGGCGCCTGCACTGTCGGCAAGGTCCCTTACGAAGAAGCTCTGTTTGATGCCGCCGCTGCTCTTAGTGGAACGGTGCTTATGGCCTCGTCGATCAGTGGATCGGGGCCCGATACGTTTGATTCCAACGTTTCACTTTCCTCGCTGCTGCCACTGGTCGCCCGTCAGCGCGACTTCTTCTACGAGCATCTGATGTCGCAGCTCGAAGGCGAACGAGCCGAACGGCTGCACAACCACCAGCGTGTAACCCAGCAACCGTTCGGACATGTCCGACACGCTCTGAATATGTTCCTGTCGAGTTACGGAGCCCGGCAGGTTCGCAATCGGGAACTCGCGCTCATGTTCGCGAGAATGGGGTACGCAGAGGAAAGTCGGAAGCAGGCCGAGATTATCCCGGCGACATCGATCCGCTTTGAAACTGAAATCCAGTGGCGGATTCGCATCGCTCAGCAGCACAACCGAGCCGCCGAGTTTGATCAGACGGTCATTCTCCTGGGCGAAATTGAAAACCTGTTGCAGCGGGCGATCGAATGCGGCGCTCTGATCGATCCCTGGAACATTCTCGGATTTCAGGGTCAGTTCACCCTGTTCGCGAATCGCGAAGACTCCGTTCCCGACGTGCGGGTCGAAATCCTGATCGACATCATGGAGCAGATTTTCTCGCTCTATGCCGAGACGCTGACCGAAGCCGCGATGGTCGGTAACGAACAGCTCATCTCCGAGATCAGCGTTCCGTTCCGGGCCCTGGCCGAGCGGTGGGATGAATACGCCACGACGACCGTCGAGGACATCCCCCGGCTGCACGGTATGAAGACGTTTGAATCGGCTCTCGTGGTCGCGAAGACACTGCTCGCGTGGCGACAGTCGGATCCGCAGGAAAACAGCCTGATGTTCTGGCGTCAGCATGTCGACCTGTTCGATACGCAGATGGCGTATCACAACATCGTGAACGTGCTCCTCGAAAAGCATGATTTCAACGCGGCTCTCGGGCTGCTTATGCAGTGGCTCAGCCAGGTCGATGAATCGAGCACAATCAGCTTTGACGAAACATTCAGCGGCTCTCTCCTGGAGTGGGCCCAGGCGCTGCGGAAAGCGGAGACAGACAACGGCCGGCTGTTCGAACGGTATCGACGAACGCTGGAGTTGCTGGAAGCGAACGCTGGTCAGCGCTGGGGTGTTCCACGGATCATGCTCGACTCCGAAGCGTCGCCCAAAGAGATGGACGACCAGGGCTGGTGGGATGAACCAGCACTCGAAGGTCCCTGGGGCCGCGATGACGACGACGATGACGAAGAGGACGATGAAGACAATCCCTTCGCCGCCGCCTACGAGGACGTCACCTTTCGAGACTCCGCTGACGATGGCCAGGAAGGGTCCCTGTCGGATACACGGAATCCATTCGAGAACAACGAGTTCGAGCAGTGGTCCCGTCAGTACGAGCCTCAGCTGAAGTTCCTGCAGAGCGTGGCCGAACTCCAACAGCAGGCCATTATCGTGGCCGCCCGCCTGCAGTCCGCCCCGGAAGGGGAAGTCACGGCTGAATCAATCGCCGCGGTCCGCAAAACGATTACGGGCTGGTCGCAGACTCTGCTCGGCTTCGAACGCGAACTGGGACAGTTCCTGCATGAGATTCATCTCCGCCAGTTAAGCCCCCCCTCCGGCGCACACGACGCCAACATCGAGTTCGACATTCAATTGCAGTCGAAGCTCTATCTGATGCACAACGTCATCTGGACGCTGACGCGGCTTCGCTTCGTGCGGCGGCTGGCCGATGCCCTGCTCTTTGATGAGGCGGGAAAGCTGCCGAGCCGCGAACTTTGGCTCACACAGATCCTGCACGCCATTCTCAGCCACGACGTCGATCGAATTCATGAGCTGCTGCCCAAGTCGCTCAAACGATTATCGCGGCGAAAGTTGCTTTACGTTCCGCTGGAGAATGGCGGTACGCCCCGGTCGATCGCCGATGCCCAGGAGCTCCACTCGCTGCTGCGGTTTCTGGTCACCGCGCTGCCTGCTCTGGGGATGTATCGCGAGAGCTGGCAGGTGATGGTGACCGCCTATGAGATGGAGCGGTCCTCCCGGCCGGGCGGCCCGGCGATCACGGAATTTGACCGCCTGTTCCGACTCGCACTCTCGAACACGCTTTCGAATCTGCTGAAGTCGTCGCAGAGCTGGCGTTCCGGCAAGCTCGAAGACGATGAACTGATCGATATCCTCTCGCGGGTCGTCGATCACTATCACACGATCTGGCGGAAACACAGCGATACGATGCGGCTCTCCGCAGCGGAAACGTTGACGCGGCAGCGCCTCTGGGAAAGTACGCGAGAGTTCATTCACCGCTATGGCGGCGACCTGTTCCACGCCCGCAACCTCACGCTCGGCTACGTGCGAGCCATCGTCCAGGGAGGCGTCGAAGAGTTCCTGCATTATCTCGACGAGACTCAGGATCCGCTGCGTCCGAATCCGCTGATCGAAGACATCCGCGAAGGGCGAATCGAACGAGCCGAGGCGGCGATTCAGCTGGAAACGATCTATGGGATCCTGATCGACAAGTTCGATCGTTTCCTCGAATACAACAGCACGACGACCCATTCTGATTACGGAGAGCGGTTCGACTGCTTCCTCGACTTCGTCCGGCTCGAAGCGGCTTACGATCGCGACGACTGGAACTTCACCCCGTTTAAGATTGCCCACGAAGCTCTGATCGACATCGGTCGGCTTCAGGCGGCCCGGGACTGGGAGCAGATCATGGCGGGCCGCTCGGCTGATAAGGCCGACGAACATCTGGCGCGCCTGCACGACCTGGAATCTCAGTACGGCGTCAAGCTGCCCGCACTGACCGATCACATCGAAGAACGATTCGTCAAGCCGCTGGCTGTGAACCGCATGCTGGCCCTCGTGCGTCAGATCATGGAAGAAAGTGACGAAGTCCGCCGGCGCGAGTTGTTCGATGATCTGCGTGTGCAGATCGAGATCTATCAGGACGGCACATTCGGCACCGGCCTCGAAGTTCCTGAGTGGTTGCGGATGCTCGATCAGGAAATCCGCAGCTTCGAGATGCCCGACCAGTTGGGGAGCGATCCCTATGGCGAGCAGATTATCATCCCGGTCACGGTGAATCTCCGCGAGATGAAAAAGCAGTTGCGGAACTGGGACGACGACTTCATGCCGAATTCCCGTAAGCAACCGCGGCGACCTCCGCGAAACAATCCTTAATCGACGAGGCGACTGGCAGTCCGGGCGGGTTTCGTTATATCATCGGACCGCAGGCAATCGCCCTTCTCTTCTGAGCAGACCCCAAGGATCAAAACGATGTGGCCATTCAGCAGTGGTAAGGACTGGAACGTCATCGGCATCATGTTCGAGCGGCCCGATGCGTATTCGGTCAACGCCAATCGCGCCAAAGGCAGGCTGGCCGAATCGGTCAAGACACGCACCCGAATTCACGACCGGACGATTCTCTGGGCCGTCTTCAACCAGAAGGGGTCCATCGTCGAAAGTGGTCCCGGCAATGGCGTCCATCATGTGCCGCAGGATACCTACAAGCAGATCGAGAAGGTGCTGCACACCAATGTTTCGATCCGTGAAATCCTGAAGATGCTCGAATCGGGACAGACGAGCAAAGCCGCCAAGAAGTTCATCTGGAGCGGCTACCCGGTCAAGAAGATCGCTCCCGAAGCGGACTAACCTCGCCTGAGTTTGAGCCCTGCGGAATCAGCCCAACTTCCGTTCCAGCAGGGCGAGCACTTCGTTTTCGTGCACTTTGAGTTGCGCCATCTTCTGCTGGAGGAGTTCTCGTTTGCGCGCGATGTCGCGGGCCACGTGGCGATAGTTCTGCTGCGTCTGACGAAAGGCCGTGGCCCGGAAGGTCCCGGCGGTCACGCCGACCGTCAGTTTGTCCAGGATCGGCCGCATGTCGATGAGGGCGGCAAACAGTTCACGGGCGGCGATCTCGGCGGCCAGCGCACACAGGCTGACAATCTTCCGATCTTCCATTCGCTCCACCGGAGTGAGTGCCGACAGCATTGTGGTTGATGTGGACTGCCTCGGAGCTTCACTTTCGACAATGCGACCAAACGGGCTGGCCTGTTGCCGCTGATCATCCTGTTCCTGCTGAGCGGCAGCCAGAGCCTTCTGGACCCGGGACTGACGGGGCACGATCTCCAGAGCCTTACGATAGCTGGCGATCTCACGCATCAGATTGCCCTGGTCGCGGTAGATCTTGCCAATCTGATACCAGGCTTCCCACTCGACCGGATTCTGCCGGAGAACTTCCTTCAATGCGGAAACGGCGAGGTCGTATTCCCCCAGCCGTCGGTAGGCGAGGCCGAGATTGTAGAATCCTTCAATCGAACGGCGATCCCGCTGAATCCCCTTCTGCAGAAATTCGATGGCGAGATCGTATTCCCGCAGGCGATTGTAGATCGCTCCAATATTGATGTAGGAAAGGGCCCGATGCGGGTTGATCGTGATCGCATGCTGAAACGCATCGACGGCGTCGTGCAACCGCTGGTTCTGCAGGGACACCATGCCGAGAAGTTCCCAGAGTGACGGATCGGCTCCGTCAATCTCCAGCGCCTGCTGCAGACAGTTCGCGGCCTCGGCGAACTCCTTACGTCGATAGGCGGCGACGCCATCGGCTTTGAGTTGCTGGAACGTGGCGAGGGAATCGTTCATTGGGTTCTCCAAGTCGCCCAGTCTGAACGCGAAGCATGAAGAGCTTTGCAATATCCCGTGATAAGTCTGTGAATTCCGTGAGCCGACGGAGGTAGAAAACCGTCCTGATCAACAGAGGCAGACATCGCCTCGAAGACGTTTCGCCTGTCCTCGGAGTGGCGTTTTGTTTATAACGGCACAGAGCCGAAAAACAGGATCCGTTGCGTGTCGAAAACCTCGGGATTCCCTTTGCTGTGGGCAGTCTGTTCCGATTTCTGTATCAGGTCAAAATCCTGTCGCCGATTCTCCGGCCCCTGTTCCGTCTGCTTCTCGGGCTGATCGCCATTCCGATGTTCCGCTTCATTCTCCGCCGGTTCTTCCGCGTGCAGGAAATGGACCCGGAACTGGAGAAAGACCTCGAACAGTGGTTTAAGGGCTCACTGGTCCTGCTCGCGGCGACGAAGAACATGGAAATGTCGATGTTCTCCTGGCTCGATCAGCTGATCGGCTCGACGACAGGAGGCGGCCCCGGCCTCGATAACGCGTGGATCACCGGACTGCGAATCATGATGGCGATCGGCGTGATCGAAATGATGCCGGACCAGGAACTGTTCGCCATCATCCACCCGGGCCCGCCGAAGTTCAAATACGATCGGAAGATCGGCCTCTGGAACTGCCTGCGGAATCAGTGCCGCCCCATCATCAAGGGGCTGATCTGCCAGCACCTCAATCGCTCTTCTCCCGTCTTTGCCATCCTCAGCACGATTTTTCCGGGGCCCGTCGGCTGGATTTGCTTTGGCTTCGCCAGTGCTCAGTACCTTATCATCGGACTGGTGACCTCACGTGACCGCGCCCTGGATGCTTTGGCTGAATTCGACAGGCAGGTGGCGATCCGTCGCGAGCAGATCCGCGAAGAGTTTTCGCTGGATGACAGCACGGAAGAGGAGCTTCCTGAGGACCAGAAACCCGCTCCGGCGACCCCGGAAGTTTCACGGAAAGCCCTTTCAGCGAGCGCCGATCCCTCGCGGTAGCGCCGTTTCTGACGACGCATCGCCTTCGGATTGCGTCTGAGACCGCGTCTCTGGAGAAGATTCGTTGTCGCGTGGACATCCGGTCGAGCGTTCCGCTTCAGCGAGACCGGCGGTCCGTCGTGCCGGCGGCGCGATTGAATTTTTCTCGTGTCGTCTATAATACCGATTTGCCAGATGCAGATCGGAGATGCGAATTCCATGGGACGGACGAGCCACATTCAGGTGCTCAGCCCCGAAGTGATCAACAAGATTGCCGCCGGCGAGGTGATTGAGCGCCCCGCCAGCGTCATCAAGGAGCTGCTGGAAAATAGCGTCGACGCCCTGAGCTCCCGCATCGATCTCGATATCGAAGAGGGAGGCACGGAACTGATCCGCATCGCCGACGACGGCGAAGGCATCCCGGCTGACGAGCTCCCGCTGGCTGTGACGAGCCACGCCACCAGCAAACTCCGGCAGGCCGATGACCTGTTCTGTGTCCAGACGATGGGGTTCCGCGGCGAAGCACTGGCTTCGATCGCCGAAGTCAGCCACTTCAAAATTCGCAGCCGTGTTCACGAAGAGAACGTCGGAGCCGAGATGGCTGTCATCTGCGGCGACCGCAGCGAAATCCGTCCGACCGGTTGTGCTCCGGGAACGCAGATTGAAATCCGCCAGCTGTTCTGCAATACGCCCGTGCGTCGCAAGTTTCTCAAGAAGTCGGCCACCGAGTTCGGGTACATCTCCGAACAGTTCACCCGGGTCGCCCTGGCGTCCCCCCGGTTGCAGCTCTCGCTGACACACAACGGGAAGAATGTGTATCGTCTCCCGGCGAATCAGGAGTTGAAAGAGCGACTGATTCTCTTTCACGGATCCCAGACCGTCGACAAGCTGATTCCGGTCGAGGCCGAGCACAATGGCATCCGACTCTGGGGTTACGTCGGCCATCCGAGTCTCAACAAGTCGACCCGCAAGTCGCAGTACCTGTTTCTGAATGGCCGCTACATTCAGGACCGCTCGCTGCAGCACGCTCTTGGCGAAGCCTATCGCGGCCTGCTGATGACCGGCCGCTTCCCCGTGGCGTTTCTGTTTCTGGAGATGCCGAGCGATCAGGTTGACGTGAATGTGCATCCGACGAAATCCGAAGTCCGTTTCCGGGATCAGCAGTTCCTGTTTCGGCTCCTGCTTTCGACATTGCGGACCAAGTTCCTGCAATCGGACCTGCAGAGCCAGTTGAACATTCGACCGGCGGGTGCCCCGGCGGCTCCGGATCTCCGTTCGCGGCAACAGAAAGTCGAGCAGGATCTGGTCTCCTGGGCAAGAAACCAGCTCGAACATCAGGTCCAGCGCCAACCGGCGCCCACCGAAACTCCGACCAACCCGTTGATCGAGCCATTGAGCGCTCACTCCGGCGTAGTTACGGAGACTCCCACCACTCCGGCGACGGACGAGCGTCCGCTGGAGCAAGCCGCAGAGATCCTTGCAGAAGCGACGGGCGGTCAGCCGGGTCTTCCGACCACGGTGCCAGAGTCTCAGGAGGCGATCGCGACACCGACGTCGACTGCGACGCAGTTGCCGCCTATATCCAGTATTCAGGCGCTGCAGGTCGACGACTGTTATATCGTGCTCTCGACGGATCAAGGTCTCACTGTGATCGACCAGCACGCTCTCCACGAACGGGTGCTCTACGAGCGGTTCCGCAAAAAGGTGCTCGACGGCAAGGTCGAAGTCCAGAAGCTGCTGATGCCCGTCACGATGGACATGGACGAGAAGAAGATGTCCCTGCTGCTGGACCACGCTGATCTGCTCAGGGAAATTGGTTTCAGCGTCGAATCCTTCGGCCGCGGAATGCTCGCCGTCGACAGCCATCCGGTGTTTCTGGGCCACAACGATATCCGTGACGTCATGACGGAGTTCGCGGAGAAGTTCGAGGACTCGTCTACAGTCGGACGCCGCGAATTGCTCGATGAAACACTCCACATGATGGCCTGCAAAGCCGCCATCAAAGCCGGTCAGAGACTGACCGCTGACGAGATCGTCGCCCTGCTCGCTCAGCGCGAGATGATCGACGATGCCCACCACTGTCCCCACGGCCGTCCGACGGCCCTTGTCCTCAGCCGCGAAGATCTCGACCGCCAGTTCGGTCGGCTCGGTGCCTAGAGCGGGTTACTTTTTGGTGTAACCGTTCGGTCCGCGAAAGATGCAGCGTTTCAGGCGATTCAACGCTCATTCGCGGACATACGGTAGAGCGATCCGCTCTATTTACCTGCCGCAACTCGGCCCAACCCTTTGAATGACTCTACTGACTTCGAGTCAGCCGGAGCATGGCTCCGGTCCGTTCCGCTGTCATCCGGCCTGGCAGGTTCAATCGCCCTGACGTTTCTTCCAGCAGTTCGGCCAGCTTGCGCCATTCTCTGCTGCCCATTTTCTGTCGGGGCCAGTTCTGTTGCGTCCACACTTCGACCAGCAGATCCCGGCGAAGAAAGGCCGGCAGTGTCAGCAGCCGCGCAACCTGCAGTCGCACCTGCTGGGAATCACGGGAGATCACGACATCGCCCAGCGTTTGCCGAACGAGGTTTTCGTGAAAATCGGTCGTCTCGGCCGCCTGGGCGACCAGATCGAGCAGGCGCATGCCGAATTGTGGGTTCATCTCGACCAGCAACGGAATCAACTCGTGACGGATGCGATTCCGAGTGAAAGACTGATCCTGATTGGTCGGATCCTCACGGAAGTCCTGCTCCCGTTCCGCGAGGTAAGACAGGATCTCGGCGCGGCTCGTCTCCAGCAGCGGTCGGCACAGAATCAGATCATCAGGCATCGTTCGCACCGGACGAATCCCGGCCAGCCCCCGCAGGCTCGTGCCGCGAATCAGATGGTGCAGCGCCGTTTCGATCTGATCGTCCGCGTGATGAGCCATGCAGAGGACACGACATCGCTCTTTCCGTGCGACTCGCTGCACGAACTCGTACCGCGCTTCCCGTAATTCCGCTTCACCCCGGGACACGTTGCCGGGGACGTTCGGACCATTCCAGTTCGTCACCAGTGGCACCGAAAGCCGCTCACAAAGTTCCGCCACCCACCGCTGGTCGGCTTCGGCATCGCCGCGGACTCCATGGTTGTAGTGAACGGCAATGACATTGAACGAGCACTGCTCCGCAATTGTCGTGACTCCACGCAAGAGAGCGACGCTGTCGGCTCCTCCCGAGACCCCGACAAGCAGTCTCTCACGCGGCTGGCAAACCGTACCGAGTCGGTCGATCAGATGCTGTTCAAAGGGGTGGAACATGTGAAGCAAGTTCGTGGCTGGTAACGGTCTTCCGCGCACGCGAGGGGCTCAGGCGTCAGTTGATAATACCGGACCAGGCGTTAATATGCAGGTTGGAAATTTCGTCCACTTTTTCCGGGCAGCCGCGTCATGGTCCCGGATCAGGCTGGATATCAACACAATTTATTGGAACTGAGAGGCGTTCGTCAGCCTGAGCGGCAGAAGGAACTGAGTTCGGCGAAATCGAGTTTTCGTCAGGGTTCTGTCGTTCAAGATCGCCCGTGCCGCCTGTTGATGAGATGACAGGACGGCGGAGTTTGTCCAGTTCAGGATGACTGGAACGGCTGGAATCAAACTGCTGGAAGTGAAAGAGTGATGTTCTATCTTCTGTTCACAATGTTGGGGCTTGGGCTGCTGCTGAGTATTGCACTCCGCGGCGAGCCGCCGGTCGACCAGCCGCGTCAGTCCGTGAGGCGGCCCGACCGTTTTCACGCGACCGATCTGGTCGTCGACTCTCAGCATTCCAGCGACACTGCGCACCCACAGGTTGTCGTCCCGTCCCCTGGCTTTCATCACCGCTCCGGTCACCGCCGAGGCCGTGAGGAATCAGAATTCGCGGTTCGGGCCCCCGGTGCGCCGTCAGGTTTGATCCCTTCACCTTCACTTCTGCGCGGCTCCCTGCGGGCATTCTGCGGAAGCATTTCCTGAACAGACAAGACAACGATCAGCTGCGGGTCTCCCAGTCGGAGTCATACCGATGGGAAGTGAAGTGTGGATTGCCGGCGCCGTTGCCCTGGTAATCGGGGGGATCGTAGGTTACGCCTTCGAGCGGGTTCGGCTGGGAGCAGGCTATCGCTCGAAGGACCAACTGCTTGAAGACGCTCGTCGGGAAGCCGAGACCATTCGCAAGAATGGAGAACTCGAAGCCAAAGAAGAAGTCCTGAAGCGACGCGAAGAGCTCGAGAGGGAACTCAATTCTCAGCGAAACGAGCTGCGGGATCTGGAGCGCAAGCTCGATAAACGCGAAAGCTCGCTCGAAGATCTTCAGGAGGACGTCAGCAAGCGCGAGCGGATGATCGAGTCGATGCAGAACCGACTCACCGAACGGCTCAAGAACGCCGAACGGAAAGAATCCGAGCTGAGCCGCATCGTCAAGGAAGAGCAGGAAGAGCTTTACAAGATCAGCGGCCTGAAGCGCGAACAGGCCATCGAACGACTGCTCGACCGACTGCACACCGAACTCCGCAACGAGACCGGCGAAGTCATTCTCAAGCACGAAGCGGAGCTCAAGGAAATCTGCGACGCCAAGGCCCGCGAGATTATCGGCATGGCCGTTCAGCGATACGCGTCCGCGCACACCTCGGAGATGACGGTCGCCAGTATCGACATCCCCAGCGACGAAATGAAGGGTCGCATCATCGGACGTGAAGGTCGTAACATTCGCACCTTCGAGAAACTGACCGGGGTCGATGTCATCGTCGACGACACGCCTGGCGTGGTCATCATTTCGTCCTTCGACAACGTCCGTCGTGAAGTCGGCAAAATGGCGCTGCAACGGCTCATTCAGGATGGCCGCATTCATCCGACACGAATTGAAGAGATCGTGACCGAGTGCCAGAAGGAAATGGACGAGCGAATCATGCGACTCGGTCAGGAAGCCGCTCAGGAAGCCGGCATCCAGGGTCTGCACGAAAAACTGATTCAGCTGATGGGCCGACTCAACTTCCGCGTCAGCTACAGCCAGAACGTGCTGCGACACTCGATCGAAGTGGCTCATCTGACCGGCATGATGGCCGAACAACTCGGACTCGATGGCGTCCTGGCCCGCCGCTGTGGTTTCACGCATGACATCGGAAAAGCAGCCGACCATGAGATGGAAGGGGGACACCCCGCCATCGGAGCCGATCTGCTCAAACGGTACTCGGAAGGCGAAGAAGTCGTGCACTCCGCGGCCGGTCACCACGACGATATCCGCCCGGAATATATTTACACGGTCCTCGTCGCGGCCGCCGACGCCATTTCCGCCGCCCGACCAGGCGCACGTCGCGAAACGCTTGAGAAGTACGTCAAACGACTCGAAGAACTCGAAGCGCTGGTTTGCGGCTTCCCGGGAGTCGAGCAGTGCTACGCCGTCCAGGCCGGTCGCGAAGTGCGGGTGGTTGTCGATCCGCGGGAAGTCAACGATCGTCAGGCAGCCGCTCTAGCTCGCGACATCGCCAAAGCCGTGGAAGAAAACCTGACCTACCCGGGCGAGGTGAAAGTCGCCGTGATGCGGGAGTCACGCTCGGTCGAATACGCCCGCTAATCGGCCAGAGGGGCTGAAGTCCGAACTCAGTGGAGAGATCCCTTGTCTCGCCGCTGGAACCACGGGTCTTTCCCGAGAATGCGGGCTGCGAGAGTTAGCCTGTCCCGCATTCCAAAATCAAAGCCCGGTTGATTGAACCGGGATGGCGCCGCCCCGGGAGGTCGGGCCAACGCGGACATCGGGATTTGTCGGCTGGATTTCTTGTCGATTCGCCAGCCTCGGCCGCGGAGCCGCCGGGGTTCCTCTCGGATCTCGAGACAACGATTGAACAGATTCACTTTGATGGCTAAGAAATGATCGATCCTCTTCCTGATTTCGAAACGTTTTCCGCGCAGGCCGAAGGCCAGACTCTGGTGCCGGTTTACTGTCAATTGACGGGCGACTCATTGTCTCCGGTCGAAGCGTTCCGCCGACTTGATAAAGGGGAACATTCGTTTCTGTTCGAAAGCGTCGTCGGTGGCGAGCGAATCGGTCGGTACAGCTTTATCGGCTCCAATCCGTTCCTTACGATTCAGGCCGCCGGGAACGAGGTCAAGATTTACGAGCAGGGTGCGACGCGTAAACAGACCAGCGACGATCCTCTGGCGCTGCTTGGGGAACTGCTCAGCAATTATCGCATGGCTCCCCATCCGCAGTTGCCGCGATTCTGCGGCGGAGCGGTCGGCTACGCCGGCTACGATGTCGTTCGGTATGCGGAAAACCTGCCAAATGCTCCGGAAGACGACCGTCAGGTCCCCGACATGCTTTTCGGTCTGTATGACCGGATGGTGATCTTCGATCACATCAATAAGACGGTCTTCGTCGTCGTGCTGGCCGCAGTCGAAAGCGGAGACCTGAAAGCGGCCTACAAAACGGCCGGGAAGACTCTTACCGAGATCTGCTATCAACTCGAACACAACCGCAGTCCGGTGCCGCCCGAACAGATTCGCCTCGACGATGCCCGCACCCTGGACTGGAAATCGAACTACACTCAGGACGAGTTCGAAGGAGCGGTCGAAACCTGCAAGGAATACATTCGGGCGGGCGATATTTTTCAGGTCGTGCTCAGCCAGCGGCTCGAACTCGAAACCCGGGCCAGCGAACTGGCGATTTACCGGGCGTTGCGGGTTGTGAACCCCAGTCCGTTCATGTTCCTGGTCAAATCGCCGGAAGTCACTCTGGTCGGCAGTTCGCCTGAAATCATGACGCGAGTCGAACATCGCGAGATGACCGTGCGACCATTGGCGGGCACGCGTCCTCGGGGGGCCACCGCCGACGAAGATGTTCGCCTCGAGAAAGAACTGCTCGCCGATCCCAAGGAACGAGCCGAGCATGTGATGCTCGTTGACCTCGCTCGGAACGATATCGGTCGTGTCGCGGAATACAACTCGATCGAAATCAAGGACATCATGGTTGTCGAGCGGTACAGCCACGTGATGCACATCACGTCGAACGTGACCGGTCAACTCAAACAGGAGCTGTCCGCTCTCGACGCCCTTCGCGCCGCCTTGCCAGCCGGAACCGTATCGGGGGCTCCCAAAGTCCGGGCGATGGAGATTATCGACGAACTGGAACGGCACCGTCGCGGGCCTTATGCAGGCGCCGTCGGATATATCGACTTCACAGGCGACATGGATACCTGTATTGCCTTGCGGACACTGGTCAAGCAGGGCAAAAAAGTGTACGTTCAGGCAGGTGCGGGCCTCGTCGCGGACAGTGTTCCAGCGACCGAATACGAAGAAACATTGAACAAGGCGAAAGGTCTGCTCAAGGCGATCGCCGTCGCTCATTATCAGTTGAGTGACCACGAGTGATCGCGGCCGGAGATCCCGAATCTCCAATGACCCGATTCCCCAATGTCGAGGAGCCGAGCAGTGCCTGAGCTTCGAACTCTCATTGTCGCAGTCATCATCTGTGCAGGAGTGGTCTCGCCCGTTGGAGCGGCCGATCCACCGATCCGCTTTGGTCCCTGGAAGGTCCTCTATCGCGGGTCGCCGAAGTCGTCCATCTCTCAGCTGTCCGACGACAAATTTCCCTTCCAGCCACTGGATCAGTTCACGATCACCGGAGAGATGGCGACCGATCCGTTCCGGCTGAATCAGGTTCAGGTCGATGGCACCTGGGCCGTCACACGGGGAGCCCTGCACCAGGCCAACGGACGCTCTGCGGCCATCAAGCTGGGCCGTGCCGAGGACTTCGAGCTCGAAATGGGCATCAACGCCGAAGGCGAAGGCGGCTGGTTTCTGCTCTACGGCTACAACGACGGTCAGGGACACGGACTCTACAACGTGACACTCAAAACGAGTGGAAGCCCGTGGTTCGTCAGCCAGTTTGCCCGCGGGTTCGGACTGGAAGGCACCGATCAGGAAATCGCCCGGTACGAATGTCGCGGCGACGAACCCTTTCTAGTTCGGGTTGCCGGCGGGAAGTTGACGGCTTCAATCAGTCGTCGCACACTGGTAGAAGATCTGGAGCTTCCGGACTACGAAGCGGGCGACATCATCCTCGGCACGTATGACACCAAATACGGCCCCAAACCGATCAAAATTTACGGCATCCGCCTGCGGGAACCGCGCGAGTAAATCTTTGTCTCTCAGTCCATCAAGACAACCGGCCGAGTCGCCAATCCGCAACAACTGGCCGGAACCTCGGGCGGCGTATATTCACGTGCCGTTCTGCCGCCATCGTTGCGGCTACTGTGATTTTTCGATCATCGCCGGACGGAACGACCTGGTTCCCCGATATCTCGCTGCCTTGCGGCGGGAGATTGAAACCGGCCCCTGGCTGCCCACTCGGCCGCACCGGGTCGAGACGCTTTACATCGGCGGCGGAACCCCCACCCTGCTTTCCGCTGCGGAACTCCGGGAACTGCTGACAATTCTGGACGAACGGTTCGAACGGACTCCGACAACAGAATACACGATCGAAGCCAATCCGGATGGACTTACCGTGGAGAAGATGAGGCTGCTGCGTGAGTTCGGGGTCAATCGAATCAGTCTGGGCGTGCAAACCTTTTTCGATGATCAACTCGTCCAGCTTGAGCGGACCCATTCGGCAGCCGAGACGGTTGAAGCCATCCAGGCCGTTCGCCGTCATTTCGAGAATTACTCGATTGACCTGATCTTCGCCCTGCCCGGCCAGACGCTCGAGCAGTGGGAGCAGATTCTCACCAACGCGATGCAGTACGAGCCGCCTCACATTTCAACTTACGCCCTGACCTTTGAAAAAGGGACCCGCTTCTGGGGCGACCGCGACAAAGGACTTCTGCAGCAGACTGACACCGGCATTGAAGTCGAGATGTACCGATTTGCTGCGAAATTCCTGCAGGAACACGGGTACCGGCACTATGAAGTCTCCAACTTTGCCAAAGCAGGGAACGAATCGCGGCACAACGCCACTTACTGGTCTGGACGTCCATTCGTGGCGTTCGGACCGGGCGCCGCGTCGTTCGTAAACGGACGGCGGCAGACAAATCATCGCAGCGCATTCACCTGGATGAAACGCCTCGAAACCGGCGAGTCTCCCATCGCCTCAACTGATGAGCTCACCCCGGAAGAGCGAGCCCGGGAACTGCTCGCGGTCGGCCTCCGTCAGCGGGACGGCATTCCGTTCCGCCCGATTCGAGAAATGACCGGATACGACGTTTTCGACCTTTGTCGCGATGAATTGGCTCAACTGGCGGCCCGGAACTGGATCGGTTTCGACGCCGAACGGGTCTGGATCACGCCGGAAGGACTGCTCTTCGCCGACGAAATCGCCGCGGAACTGATCTGATCGCTCCTTCCGTTCAGCAATTCTTCCGGTATAATGGCCCGTTTTAACGCCCTGTTCCGCTTCACCAGCATGAAATCGCTATGAGCCAGCTGCCAATTCTCGATTTGACCGCCCCTGCCGCATCTCCCTCTGCTCCCGAGAGCAGTGGCGTGAAGGGGCGTTACGCCTTTGTTTCGTTGGGGTGCCCGAAAAATCTCGTTGACAGCGAGAAGATGCTCGGTTCACTGGCTGTGGAAGGCTATGCGTTGACTTCGGAAGCCGAAGGCAGCGACTTCGTGATCGTCAACACCTGTGGATTCATCGACAGCTCGCGGCAGGAATCGTTTGGCGTCATCGAGGAGATGCTCGACCTGAAGCGACAGGGAAAAACGAACGGCGTGATTGTGGCCGGTTGTCTGCCGGAGCGAATCGGCGGAGATCTGCGGGAACGTCTGCCGGAAATCGACCACGTCGTCGGGGTCTTCGGACGCGATGAAATCACCAAAGTCGCCGATCGAATCATTGGCAATCAGCGGGAACAGGTCGACATCTTCCGCCCCGCTCCGATCCGTGCTCTCGACGACCGCGCCCGACTCCGAATCACGCCCCAGCATTTCGCCTATCTCAAGATCTCCGAAGGTTGCAACCGGACCTGCACCTTCTGTTCGATCCCGAAGATGCGTGGCAAGCACGTGACCAAGCCGATCGAGGAGATTATCGCCGAGGCCAAAGAACTGGCCGCCGATGGCGTCCGCGAGCTGATTCTCGTGGCTCAGGACACGACGTATTACGGCATGGACCTTTATGGCGAAGTTCGCCTGCGGGATCTGCTGGAAGAACTGGAACAGGTTGAGGGGATCGACTGGATCCGCCTGATGTACCTGTATCCGGTCAACTTTACCGATGCTCTGATCGACAAGATCGCCACGTCAAACAAGATTCTGCCATACCTCGACATGCCATTGCAGCACATCAACAGCCGGGTACTCAAGCGGATGCAGCGGCGGGTCGACCGAGAGCGAACAATCGAACTGGTCGAGAAACTCCGCGAGCGGATTCCGAACCTTGTGCTGCGAACGACGTTCGTCGTCGGCTTCCCGGGCGAAACCGAGGAGCAGTTCGAAGAGCTCCGCGCATTCGTGAAGGAAACTCGTTTTCAGCGAATGGGCGTCTTTCCGTACTCGCTCGAACCGGGGACTCCCGCCGAGAAGCTCGATGGTCACTTGCCCGAAGAGGTCAAACAGCAGCGGGTCGACACCCTGATGGCGGACCAGCAGGAGATCGCCTTTGAGTTTGGTGAATCGCTGGTCGGCTACGAACTCGACGTGCTCCTCGATGAAGAAATCGAGCCGGGTCTCTGGCAGGGCCGGTGTTTCGCCGACGCTCCGGAGATTGATGGTAACGTTTACGTGCAGGGCGAAGGGTTGAAGGTTGGCGAATTCGTCCCCGTCGAAATCGTCGACTCCCAGGACTACGATCTCGTCGGCGTCGCCAGCGAAGACGAAGAGTAATTCCGGAACGGGTGCATGCCCGCGCTTGAGTGGGCAGACGATCCAAAGCACGAATTCACTCTGCGGGAAGTCGATCGAGGCATCCTTGCCCCGAAGGATCGACTCGCGAACAGTCACCGCCCTCGGATCGGTGATGCAGGACACACTCCCTGCAGCTTTCGTTTTTTCGGAACGCATGTTGCAGTCTGTCGGACAGTAAAACCAGACTTCACCTCTGACTGAGAACGACACCCATGCTGAATTCCCCCAATCTTGTCTGCCTGACGCGCCTCGCCCTCGCATTCGTCGTCTTTGCGATGATTCAGCTGACCGACTGGTGGATTGCCACGACCGTCGTCTTCGTCATCGCCGTCGCCACCGATGCTCTCGATGGTTACCTCGCCCGCAAATACAATCTTGTGACGGTCTTCGGTCGCATTCTCGATCCAATGGTCGACAAGATCATCATCTGCGGCTCGTTCATTTTTCTGCAGCAGATCGCAGATTCCGGCATCAATGCCTGGATCACATTGATCATCGTCGTCCGTGAGATTTACATTACGAGTCTCCGCGGATTCTTCGAGCAGGAAGGGATCGACTTCTCGGCCAAGATGAGCGGCAAGCTCAAAATGGTTCTGCAGTCAGCCGCGATTCCGGCCAGCATGCTCAGTCTGCTACCATCGCTCGCGGACTCCGGCACGTTCCTGCTGATTCGTGACGGGCTCATCTGGGCCACAGTTGCCATCACCATTTACAGCGGAATCGAATACACGTTCCGTGGCGTGAAGCTGTATCGCGAGAAGCATTCCAGCGACGCAATCTGAAAAAAGGCGCGTGTAGATGCATCAGAGTCGGCGAACGTCAGTTTCCGTCATACGTCCTGGAACGGTTGTCGCGTCGATGAAGATGCGATGCCAGACTTCGAGCACGAGAAGAGACCAGAGTCGGGTGCTGTGATCAAACTGCCCGCTCACGTGCTGCTCCACCAGGTTGCGAATTCCCTGTTCGTTGAAGTAGCCGCGATCGATCGCCCGCTGACTGAGCAGAATGTCGTACAACAGCGGTTTGAGTTCCTCGCGGAACCAGTGATCAACCGGCACGCCGAAGCCCATTTTGGCTCGCTGCAGAATCGGCTCCGGGATGAGATCGCCGAACGTCTCCCGCAGAATCCGCTTCCCAGTCCGGCCCTGCAGTTTGAAGTCGACAGGTAACGCGCAGGCAAGGTCGGCGACATGCTGATCGAGAAACGGACTGCGACACTCCAGACCGACCGACATGCTGGCGATATCGACCTTGGTCAGAATGTCGTTCGGCAGATACGAAATCTGATCAACCCCCGCGGTCTGCGAGACAAGATCGATTGGCTCGGTCAAATCGTACAGCTGATCCATCCAGTCTTCCGGCGTTGCCCCCGGCAGTGAGGACGCAAAATCGCCGGAGTAGAGTGCGTTCCGTCGCTGCGGATCAAAATAGCAGATCCACGTCATGTAACGTCGGCGGGGATCGAGGGCGGCTGTCGTCAGAAATCGCTTGAGTCGTCGCGTAAAACTCTTCTGGCGGATCGAAGCCGGCATCTTTCGCCAGAGCGGATTCTTAATCAGCATCCGCAACGGGAGCGGGAGCGCATCGAGACGTTCTCCGAGCTGGACCGCTCGATAGCGATCATAGCCCATGAAGAGTTCGTCGCCTCCATCGCCGGTTAACGCAACCGTGACGGCTTCGCGTGTGAACTGGCAGAGGGCCATCGTGGGAATCGCGGAATTGTCCGCGAATGGCTCTTCGTACTGCCAGACCAGCGAAGGAAGCGAATCCACCGCAGAAGGGGAGACGACTTTCTCGTGATGATTCGTGCCGAGATGTTTCGCGGCCATGCGGGCATAAGAACGCTCGTCGAAGTCCGGGACGTCGAAGCCAATCGAGAACGTTTCCACGGGTCGATCGAGTTCCCGCTGCATCAGGCCGGTAATCAATGTGGAATCGATCCCGCCCGAAAGAAAGGCTCCCAGCGGAACATCACTGCGAAGTCGCAGCCGGACCGCTTCCGACAGGGTCTCCTTCAACTTCTGTTGAGCCTGCTCCGGCGTGAATTTCCGGTAGCTGTCCCGCAGAACCTGACGTTCTGGCGCGGGATCACGCATCGACAACGGAGACCAGTACTGCTCCACCGAGAGATCGTCATTCGACCAGACCGCCAGATGTCCCGGTAGCAGCTTGTTGAAACCTTTGAGGATCGAACGAGGAGCCGGAACGTACTGCCAGGTGAGGTAATGATTAAGAGATTCCGGATCGACTTCGCGCGGAACGCCCGGCAGCTGCAGGATGGCTTTCATCTCACTGGCAAACAGCAACCGGCCCGCTTCCTGCCGGTAAACAAGCGGCTTCTGCCCGAAACGGTCCCGTGCCAGCATCACTCGCGATCGAGGACGATCCCAGATGGCGAATACAAACATCCCCCGCAGGTGATGCACCATGGCCGTGCCGTGCTCTTCGTAGAGGTGGACGAGCACTTCGGTATCGCTGTCGGAATGAAACCGGTGTCCCTGGCTGAGCAGCGTTTCACGGAGTTCGCGGTAGTTGTAGATCTCGCCGTTGAAGATGACGCCGACCGACTCGTCTTCATTCCACATCGGCTGCTGACCGCAGGCAATGTCGATGATCGAGAGCCGGCGATGTCCCAGTGCTATGCCGCCGGTCGCCGTCTGCTCCTGATGCAGACCGTCGGCATCCGGCCCGCGGTGAGTGATCGCGGCTGTCATCTGCGAAAGCTGCTCGCGCGAGACGGCCTGTCCGTTGCTGGTCCAGATCGCTCCGCAGATGCCGCACATGGTTGGTCTTTCGTGCCGGGGGGCGCTAAAAGCGTCGATGCCTACGGGTCCCGGCGGTCCACGAGCAATTCATTGTAGAGCGAGCGATGCTGGTCGATCATGGCCTGAACCGAGAATTCATCGAGCATCTTCTGACGGGCCGCGGACCCGAGTCGCTCGGCCAGTTCGCGATCCAGCTTGAGTTGCCGCAGAGCCGTCGCAAACGCGGCACTGTCGCCGAGAGGCACGACGATCCCGGTTTCGTTGTGAGTCACGAGTTCCCGATTGGCGGGGATATCGGAGACGATCACCGGCAGACCAGCCGCCATCGCTTCCATGAGGCTGTTCGACTGCCCCTCGAACTCGCTTGCCAGCCAGAACGCATCGATCCCGGCAAGAAACTCATCGGAGTCCTCCTGATGCCCGGGAAACTTCACGCAGTGTGCGATGTCGTACTTGTCGGCGAGCTCGAGCAGATGTTCCCGTTCCGGACCGACGCCGGCGAACACGCCCTGCACATCAGGCTCGGCCATATTGGCCAGATGCATTGCCCAGAGAAGGCTTTCCAACCGCTTCTGCCGGGCAAGCCGACCAATCGAGCCGACGACGAACGCCTCTTTGGGAATCGCGAGCTGATCTCGCCATGCGGTTCGAGCGGAATCGTCAGCCGGTGTGCTTCCGCCTTTTCCTACCCCGTTTCGGATGACGCGAATCAGAGAGTCGGCCACGCCAAGCTCGCGGTAGAACTCGGCCACACTTTCCGAATTGACGACCATCGCATCCATCGATGTTTTCAGACGACGATCCAGAAACAGCTGCCACGAGGCCTTCCAGGAATCGACGCAACGCTCAGCGACAACGCATTTCCACGTCGAGCGGCGGGAATGCAGCATCCGCACATGCGTGTTGGCGGAAAAGAGCCAGCTGTGCACGATGTCCGGTCGAAACCGACGGATCACCTGTCGCAATCGCCCATGGGTCACCGGATCGACCCGCAACCGCTTATTGAGAACAGTGACCGAAATCCCGGCGACTTTGAGCTGTTCTTCGAAATAGCCGCCCCGGTTGAGGGCGACCACGTGAATCTCGTGTCCTTCCGCAGCCAGACCGGTCGCCAGGAGCGTGAGTTGCTTCTCGGCTCCAGACTGATCGAGAGTGGGAAGGACGTACAGAATTCGGTGGGAACTTGAGCTCAATTTGACGAAATTTCTTGTGCAGCAGAAAGGGCAGCGACCCTGTGCGAAAAGTCCGAATATATCGGAAAAACAAAGTGCGGGGAAACGCCGTGTTATGCCGATTTTTCTAAAATCTGACATTGACGCAATATAGTGTCCTGATCAACATGCAATCGGTTATCAGCTCCCGGCGGTCACCAACGTGGAATCGTTGTGGGGAAAAGTGGTTTCGCTCGAAAGTGCATCAGGCGATTTCGAACCGAGCCGTGGATCCGGCCGATTGATCTTTATTCCAGGGAAGGGATGAAAGTGAAGATTCAAGGTTTCAAGTCGCTTTTGAGAAAGTCCGGTCTGGCGACGGCACTCTCGGCGCTCATCGTTGCCCCTGCTGTGTATGCTCAAGGCGTTTCCGCCCAGTCGGTGAGCCTCTCCCAGGAGCAGGTTAAATCACTCGATACGGCTCAGGCTGCCTACGATGGTCGCAAGTACGATCAAACGATCTCTCTGGCCAACGAAGTCCTGAAGTCGAGCCCTAACCAGGACCGTGCCCTGTTCCTGCGAGCCAGCGCTCGGGTCGAACTCGGCATCGATACCGGCAACGCGGCGATGATTCGCGACGGCGTCGCCGATGCCCGTGCTTCCATCGAAGCCTCGCAGTCCAAGAAGCCCGAATATTACCTGCCGTACCTTTACGGCATGACGAACCTGTCGCTGATCGAAGAGCGTGATGAGCACGCCCAGGCTTCGATTAACGTCGCCAATCAGATTCTCGAACGGCTCGAGATGACTCCGCAGCACCGCGCGAGCATTCTTTACCAGCGCGGTCTGGCCAAGTTGCAGGTCGACGAAACGATCGATGGCGGAGCGGCGGACTTCAAAGCTGCCATCAATCTCGAGCCGAAGCACATGGCTTCGATGACCGCTCTGGCAGACGCTTACGCGATGTCCGGCAACAACGATGAAGCTCTGGCGACGTTCAATCAGTTCGTCACCACCTTCCCCGAGCACCCGATCGGCTACAACAACCGCGGTATGTTCCACAAGGACCTCGGCAACAAAGACCAGGCCGTGACCGACTTTCGAAAGGCTGTCGAACTGGAGCCGAAGTTCTTCGTCGCTCACATCAACCTGGGCTACATGCTGGCGGAAGCCGGAAAAGCCGTGGAAGCTCAGCAGAGTTTCAGCAACGCGATCGCCCTGCAGCCTGAAAACCCTGCTGTCTACGCACTGCGAGCCAACGCTCTGCTGCGTCAGGGGAATTCGAAAGATGCGATCACCGACTACCAGAAGGCAATCGAACTGTTCCCGAAGAACCCGATGGCTCACGCCGATCTCGGCTTCGCTTACTTCTTCCTGAAGCAGTACGACATGGCCTTCAAGCAGTTTGATGAAGCCATCAACATCAACGGTCGCCTGCGATTCCTCGATCCGTGGATCTACGCATCGATGGTCCTGTCCGGCCGTGCTCAGGATGCCAACAACCGCTTCGCCGGTACAGTCGCCAAGCCGGAAACCGAACGGGACTGGATCGACCTGGCCACTCTGTACCTGATGGGTAAGATCGATGGAGAATTGCTCCTGTCCAAGGTCAATCCGGAAGACCCACAGGCCGCTGCCGCTCAGAAATGTGAAGGCAACTACTTCATCGGTCTGCGGACCACGAACCTGACCGGCCGCGATTCTGCGGTTCCTTACTTCCAAGAAGCGCTCAAGACTGGCGTCAGCCATCTGTCCGCTTACCGGGCTGCTCAGTTTGAACTGCAGCAGTTCTAAACTGCCCGCAGCAATCTGAAACCAACGACGGCAGCCTGTTAGCGGGCTGCCGTTTTTTTGTGGGATGAATGAGCTGCAAACTACGGGAACGTGAGAGCAGTTGCATTTCAAAGTGAGTCTACAGAGCTGCGTCCCATGGACATTGCCGGTGCGCCCAGGCGCACTCTTCGGGCCAGTCGCTTTCTAAAGGTCGCTTCATGACGGGTGCATCGGAGTTCTGGCTGGATTGCTTCAAGGATGCCGGCGTCACCGAGGAAGAACTCGCTGATTGGGAAAATGCCCATGGGGTTACCATCCCATCATTGCTGAGACGGGCCCTGCTGGAACAGAACGGCGGCCTTGTTATGCGAGGTAAGGATCTAAGAATCAACCGGTTGGATGAGATCCTCCCTCCCGATGCGGAGTTCTGGGAGTTCGCCGATCACGAACTCGAAGAAGGATGCGACGACTACAACCGCAGCCTGGTTTTCTGGTTCGGCTGCGACGAGCATCTTGGAGGACGGTTCCTCATCGACTTCAACGAGAGTGGACCGCGTTCCGAGCCGGTTGTCCTCGAGTACACCTCGGATCCGGGTGAAGCTTGTGTCATTGCCGACACTTTTGAGGACTTCATCAACGAACGGACCACTCGTGAAGACGCTCCGCTGTTCGCATGGAGCGAGACTGAGACACTTGATGACGTGATTGCACGCCAGACGATCGACCTTGCCGCGGACTCTCACCTGCTCGTTCGGCTGGAACAGGTCCTTGGTCGAAAAGAGGGTCGTCTGGTGCTCTACGTCCACGAGCTAACCGGCGAGGAAGAGCGTTACGAGCGGATCTTCATTCCCGAGCCGCTCGATGCGACAATGTCGACCGTTCAACGCTGCCGCCCCGCCCCGGCTAACACGTGGTTTCTTCACCTGTATCCGGTCGACGCAGACGGGATTGAGAGTGCCACCTCCGTACGAGTTTCCGACGAGGACGAATGGGACAACGAAGAAGCCGACGGCGTTCCCGTGTATGCTACGTTCGAATCGAACAATCGGGACCTGTTGAAGCAGATTCGTCAACAACTGCTCGGGTAAGAATAGCGGCGGCATCTCGCCGACGAATGTGTTCGACTACGGCGTTTGGGGCGAATCGCCACTGGATGTACCGCATCGAAGTATTGGGACAGATCCCGCACAACCCCTCCCCAAGCCGTCCCTTCGGCGGCAGGATGCCGCCGTTACGATGGAGTCCGAACTGCGGACGGGAGCCTGCCCGATGGGGCGGCGGCCGTAATGGCTAGCTTGTCAGGTTCTCTGCGACGTCCGTTCGGTAGGCTGTGAGGCCGGGGATGAAGCCGACGAGGGCGGCCAGCAGAATCATGATGGGAATGAGCGTCAGTTCGAGCGGATCGAAGATCAGCGGGTCGATCACGAGTCCCGTCCGAGCCGTGACGATGGGAGCGGCGGCGATGATCAGTCCATGTCCCAGCAGAATGCCGGCGATGCCTCCAATCAGACAGAGAATCAACGACTCTGTCAGAATGATTGAGAAGACCTGCATCCGGTCCGCTCCGAGTGCTCGCATGATTGCGATTTCCCGCTTCCGCTCGGACATCGAATTGTAGATGCTCACGAAGATGCTGATCCCGGAGACCACAATAATGATCCCGGTCAGATACAAGAGAAGGATCCGCACATTGCCCACGAGGTTGTTCATCAGCCGTTGCATCGGACGGATCGGATTGACGGCCTGGGCCTTAAAGCCTTCCCGCAACTGGGCGGAGAATTCAATCGCTCGCGACTGAGCCAGCGTCGGCCGCTTGGGGTCTTCTTTCATTCGCACCAGAATTGCCGTGACTTCCTTCTGCAGGTCCGGCGTCGGATGATCGTGATGGGCATGGTCGTGGCCCGAATGATCGTGATGGGCGTGAGCCGCCATTTCTTTCAGGTCATCGGCATGGTGCTCTCGAACCTGCTCAACGGTTTCTCCGAAAAATTCCGCCTCGCGAGCGATCGCTTCTTCAACCGGCTTCTCATGGCCGGAGATCGCGAAGAATCCGGACAGGTTCACGAAGACCGTGCGGTCGTTCGGCGTGCCTGTCGGCTCGAGAATCCCCACGATTGTAAATCGTTCGTCATGGACGTGATCATCCTGGCCGGCGTGAACCATTCGGAATTCGTCGCCAACGCTCCAACCGTTGACGCGTGCCACGGTCGCTCCGACCACGGACTCCCATTTGCCGCGGGGCCATTCGTGACTCGTACGGAATTTCCTGCCTTCGGCATACTCAACGCCGAAGTACTCGACCGTCGTGCCAAGAATCGGGAAGCCGCCCTCTTCCGTCGAGTCTCCCAGGGCAATCGGAATGGCCACGCCGATGTGCTTGTTCTCTTTCAGTTCTTCATAGTATCGCCAGGGGAGGTTCTCGATCGGAGGAGAGATGCGGAAGATCGTGTTCAGCACCAGATCCAGCTCGCTGCCTTTCGGACCAACCACCAGATCGTAGCCGATCCGCTGCAGGTCGAAGGATTGCGTCACGATCTTGTTGGCCACGAGGACGGCGATCATCAACGCCACACCCAGCGCGACGCTCAAAGCCGTAAGCGAAGAGGCCAGAAGTCGCTGGCGGATACTTTTCAGAGCGATGGAAAACAGATTCATGGGAGCAGGCAAACCGTAGACAGAAGGAAGGAACATGAAGCAGGTCGACGGTGTCGAACTACGTCTTCTGCAGAACCTGGTTGAAATCGGCCAGTTGAACCACGCGATCGAACCGCTCAGCAATTTCGGGAGCATGCGTGACGAGCAGCAGCGAGACGTTGTGTTCGCGGCACATCTGCTGAATGAGGTCCAGAATCTTATTCTGGTTGGCGGGGTCGACACTCGCGGTCGGTTCATCGGCCAGCATCAGATTCGGTCGATTGGCCAGCGCCCGGGCGATCGAGACCCGCTGTTGCTCGCCGACGGAAAGCTGTCCCGGACGATGGGTCAGGCGATGTCCCAGGCCCACCTTTTCCAGCAGATCTTTCGCATGCTTACGATCGGCTCGCCCGCGGGCGAAGCTCATTCCCAGCAGGACATTCTCGAAAGCCGTGAAGGCGGGCAGGAGGTTGAAAGTCTGATAGACGAAACCGATTCGTTCGGCTCGAAAGCGATCCCGAGCGGCTTCTGGCAGGCGGGTGATCTCGACGTTATCAATCAGAACCTGACCCGAATCGGGCGTGGTGATGCCGGAGATAATATTGAGAAGCGTGGTCTTCCCGCCCCCACTGGAGCCGACCAGGGCGGCCTGTTCGCCGGTTTTCAGCTCAAACTCTGGCACGTCGAGGACGGGCAGTTTCTCGCCGTTCGGTTCCCGGTAGCTTTTGTGAATCGAGATCAGTTTGAGCGACATGCGGGGCCTCGGGGGTTGAAACGCGAATCAGCTGGTCCGGCTGAGCATCATATCGAATCAGGTTCAGTTATCGAGGTCTACGCCGGAAACGTCCGATGCGTTGGCAGTTCGCTCATTCTCGAGACAATTTTAGAGCCGCCTCGAATCGGCACACGTCGATTTGACCGGGAAGTTCAAGCCTTCCGTGGAAAACTCGTGCAATTTGGGCTGCCTGCCCGGACGAAATACCGGTTTTCGACAGCGGGCGGCTGATCGGCCAGTTGAGAATCGTTTTTCCAATGGTTAGACTGAGCCCGAATTGCTTTCGCTGTGTCCTGACAGCCATTGGCATCTGTAGCGAGATCACGAGGGGCGATGTACGCTCCCGGTCTCTGCTCTCCCAGGCAATCGGAGTGATGCGGACCGTCGCTCCCCTCTGAATTCGGACGAGATTTCCTATGAAACATGTGTTATCGGCTCTGGTGATGAACCAGCCCGGCGTCTTGGCGCACATTTCCGGAATGCTGGCTTCGCGAGCATTCAACATCGAAAGTCTGGCTGTCGGCGAAACCGATATCCCTGAGTTTTCGCGGATGACCTTTGTCGTAAGCGGTGATGATCGCGTCCTCGACCAGGTCCGTAAGCAGCTCGAGAAAATTGTCACCGTGGTCCAGGTGATCGATTTCTCCAAGCGAAACTACGTCGAACGCGACCTGATGCTCATCAAGGTCCGCACGGAAGGGACCTCCATGACCCAGGTCAAAGAGCTGGTCGAAATCTTCCGCGGAAAGATCGTCGACGTGCAACCGCACCAGGTGATGATCGAAATTTCGGGGCCGGAATCGAAGATCGCGGCCTTTATCGATGTCATGCGTCCGTTTGGCATCATCGAGCTGGTTCGCACCGGCCGGATTGCTCTGACTCGCGAGAATATCGAGCTGGCAACCCTGCGTGACCGCGAGCCTGTCAGCACACCGGTCTAGGATTATTCGTCTCCTGTAAATCTCACTTTCGACACCACCGTCGTTCTCCTTCCAGTATCTGAAAGCCTCACACAACATGTCGATCAAAGTTTATTACGATGCGGACGCCGATCTCTCCCTGCTGAAAGACAAGACCATCGCCATTCTCGGCTATGGCAGCCAGGGACACGCCCAGGCCCAGAACCTGCGTGACAGCGGCTGCAACGTAGTCATCGGACAGCGCAAGGGGAGCCCGAACTACGATCTCGCCGTCGAGCACGGATTCGATCCGATGCCAGTCGATGAAGCCACCGATGCCGGCGATCTGATCAACATTCTCCTGCCGGACGAAGTTCAGGGCGATGTGTTCCGCGCTCAGATCAAGGACCGCCTGAAGCCGGGCAACCTGCTGATGTGCTCACACGGTTTCAACATTCACTTCGGCCAGATCGCTCCGCCGGAAGGTGTTGATACCGCTCTGGTCGCTCCCAAGGGCCCCGGTCACCTGGTTCGCAGCGAGTACGTCAAAGGGGGCGGAGTTCCTTCGCTGATCGCTCTGGGCGATAACGCTTCGGAAACCTCCCGTCAACTGGCTCTGGCATACGCCAAGGGCATCGGCGGTACCCGCGGTGGTGTGATCGAAACGACCTTCGCTGAAGAAACCGAAACCGACCTGTTCGGCGAACAGGTTGTGCTCTGCGGCGGCGTTTCCGCTCTCGTCAAAGCTGGATTCGAAGTGCTGGTCGAAGCTGGCTACCAGCCGGAAATGGCTTACTTCGAATGTATGCACGAACTCAAGCTGATCGTCGACCTGTTCTATCAGGGCGGCCTGAACTACATGCGATACAGTGTTTCCAACACCGCTGAGTTCGGCGACTACACACGCGGTCCTCGGATTGTGACCGAAGAAACCAAAGCCGAGATGAAGAAGGTTCTGAACGAAATCCAGACCGGTGCCTTCGCTCGCGAATGGATCCTCGAGAACAAGGCCAATCAGGCTGGCTTCAAGTCGGTTCGCCGTCGTGAACGCGATCATCAGATCGAATCAGTCGGCCGCGATCTTCGCCGCATGATGAGCTGGATCGATTCCAAGGAAGTCTAAGCAGACTTTGTTCGTTGCTGTCTCACAGCTTCGAACATACCAACAACCGAAAACTCCGCAGCCGACTATCAGAGCTGCGGAGTTTTTTTCGTTCAGGCGTCGATGTAACCTTCTCGAATCGCCAGACGGGACAGATGCACCCGATCGTGCAGGTGAAGCCGCTGCATGATGCGATACTTGTGACTGTCGACCGACTTCTGAGACAGTTTCATCTCGCAGGCGACTTCTTTGACCGTCTTGCCTTCCGCAAGATGAATAAAGACTTCGAGCTGCCGTTGTGTCAGGACATTCTCAATCGCGTCGGAGTTCAGCTTCAGGCACGAACCGGTCGCGTCGAGTTGCCGCCGCACTTCGAAGGCCCAGTACTGCTTGATGCGGCCATCGAGCAGACTCTCGACAATCGAAACGATCTCGGCGGGGGTGTTGTTCAGCGAGATACACCCTTTCGCCCGATAGCGAATGGCCCAGCTGAGCCAGGACGTCTTATAGTTCCGACTCAGGAGCACGAACGGAACGTGATGCTCTGAGAGACGCTGCAGTAGCTCCGGCGTCTGCGTGGAATTGTCTGCAGGATCCACAATGGCCAGAACTCGTCGCCCGCTGAACTCCCGCAATGCCTCTTCGACCTGCGTGGAGTCTGCATTCTCCAGCCCGCACGATGCGTCCTGGAATGCCCGCTGCAGAGCCTCGGTGACAAACGGATGCTGCGGGAAAAGAACCGCCACAGGCCGCACCGAACTCGTGGAACTTAAGCTTTCAAAGGCCGAACGGGAGTGGCTCCGATTTCGAGTGCTGTTTGCTTGAATCATCGTACGTACTTCTTCCAGAATGAAAGATGGAGATACCCTGAGATGTGAGTTGCTTGAAGATGTGTCATTCTCCATTAATTCCATCGTCCAGCGGTGCATGGCTGGATATGTCTCAGGTTCGCCAATTGACGCCCACCAGCAATGGAAACATGTACATTAACGTAGCCGATCAGCGTGGCCACGAGGCGCCGAACTAGCAAAGCGGGTGGAAAACCCGCTGTTGGCGCAAGCAAACAGCGACGTCGAGCGAGTCCCTCAGGGACTGTTAATCACTGGGGACTGTCAATCATTGGGTATTGAGCTTGGAGACCGCGTCGCTCAGGATCTCGACGGCCTGCATGTCGATCGTGATCTCCGAACGCTTCTGGAATTCGTCTCGTGAGTCCCCCTCGGTCTTCACCTCCCGATCGATCCGAACCTTCCACTGGACCGTTCCCAGAGGCATCGCGTCGGAGATCCAGACCTGAGAGAAGTTGGTCACGCGGGAGCTGAGATCCTCGATGTTCGTCTGGCAGTCGACACGCTGACAATCGTATTCACCCGCCGTGATATTCACGGTTTCTTCGCCAGCAACCGTCAGATGTTCATTCAGCAGGACCTGGGACAGCAGCGGGAAGACCTGCAGGACCGGCAGAGCAAACGGCTCGGCGTCACGATTGCCGATCTTCTGGAAGCCCTTTACCACGGGCACGAACGCATGGGGAACATCGGCCTGGAAGAACTCGAGGCCATTGATGGCCGATTCGGGCACGAGAACTTTGTAGATTCGCGTTCCTCCCGGGCCGGCTTCCAGAACACCATCAACCTGCTGGCCAGTCGTCACTTCGTACTCCAGCCAGACACAAGGAATATTCTCGCCCTGAAACTCAGCCGATTCGCGGTCCAGACAGCGAATCTCAAGCACGCGACGCCACTGCAGAGAAATATCGCCCTGCTCGCTCTGAGGCCGGAATGTGACCTGACGATAGTCTCCGCTGTAGCGGACGGCTGTGCCGGATTCGGGCAGATTCCAGACAAGCCCCTGGGCCGCCGCCGGACTGGCGAGGGTCCCCAGGACCAGCATGGCTGCGATCACAGCAAATCGAGCAGACCGACGCAGACCGGAGAACAACATGCGGAGTTCCTTCAGAGATTTCTCGTATCTGGATCAATTGAGCGAGAGTCAGCAAAACTCACGTGACAGGACGCCTTTGAGTGCGAGGTATAATGTGGTCCGCCTCCCGGGAAAATGCAATGCCGACCTTTTTTCACCGGCGAATTCGCATCAAAAACCACCCCAGTGAGTGTCACGAACCGCAGAGCCGGGGCCGACCGCTGTTCTCATGAGGACTACTTAATCAGTACAATCGGCTTCACCCGTGAAATTCATCTGGACAACAGGGAGCCTCAAACGTGTCGCAACTCATCAGTGCCGACGAACGTCGCAGTCTGGCTACTCGCATCTGGCGAGCCGGCGTGGAAGCGATCGATTCGCGCAGGCTCATGGAAGAGACGGTCACCTTCGATGGGGATTCTCTCCGGATTGCCGGGAAGACATTTCCCCTCGACAGCTTTCGCGATCTCATCGTGGTCGGCGCCGGCAAGGCGGGCCAGGGAATGGTCTCCGGCCTCGAAGCCTGTCTCCCGGAGGAGTTTCTGAAGACTCGAGTCCGTGGCTGGGTGAACGTCCCTTCGGACTGTGTGGGCGAGTCCAGCGGTTCTCCCATCGTCCGACACGCCGCCCGACCTGCGGGAATCAACGAGCCCCGACCCGAGGGAGTCCTCGGCACACAGAAGATCATTGAGCTGATCGAACAGGCAGACCCGAAAGACCTCTGCCTCGTCCTGCTTTCCGGCGGAGGAAGCGCATTGCTGCCCGCTCCGGTCGATGCGATCTCGCTGGAAGACAAAATCGAGGTGACTCAGCGACTCAGCAGGCGTGGAGCCTCGATCGAAGAACTTAATCTCGTACGAACCTGCCTGTCCCAGCTCAAGGGTGGAGGGCTGCTTCGCCACTGTCGCGGTCAGCACGTGATCACGCTGATCATTTCGGATGTGATCGGTGACCCGCTTGAAACCATCGCGTCCGGTCCGACCGTCGAAACGTTTCGCTCCCCCACGGCGGCACTGGTTGTCCTTCGAAAGTATCTCACGGACGAGATCCCGCCGCGTGTCGAAGAGTACCTGGCGAATGGGCGTCACGACTGCCGACGAAACGAAGAACCCCCTTCCGTCGACAATATTGTGATCGGAAATAACTGCCGGGCCATCAGTCACGCCGCCGCCAGAGCAACCGAACTTGGCTTCCGAGCAGAGACCTGCGGCTCTGACAATCAGGGTCCCGCTGCTGAATTCGGCAAGACACTCGTGGAACAGGCCGCTCAAGCCAGCCCGGGCGATCAGCCGGTTTGCTTCATTCACGGTGGAGAAACGACCGTCTCACTCGCAGGAGTTGACTCCCCCGGCAAAGGGGGACGCAACCAGGAAGTCGCGCTCGCCGCCGCTCTGGCGATGCGATCACATCCCGAGTTTACCGACCGTCTGACGATTCTGGCGGGTGGAACCGATGGAGAGGATGGGCCCACCGACGCAGCAGGTGGCTACGCTGATTACAAGGTGCACGAGCGCGCCACCGGGCTCGGCCTCTGCCTTGAAGATCATCTCCGTCGCCACGATGCCTACAACCTCCTCGACCGCTGCGACTCACTGCTCCGGGTCGGCCCCACACATACCAACGTGATGGATCTCACCATCACGCTGGTATGGCCATAGACTGCTTTCCATCCGGTCGAGCGACCTCTCTGGCCGACGGCGGTCAGAACGCGGAATCTGCTTTACTGCCCGGCGGGCGCGGCAGTGGAATCGACGAACGGAACCGAGTCGGCCAGATAACGCCAGTTCTTGAGAAACGAAATCAGGTCGACCATCTGTTGCGGGTTCACCTGCTTCTCGAATTCCTGCGGCATGAACGACGTTCCGTTGGAGCCAAACTCTTCGATGTCGCCGCGAGACAACGTCAGTGACGTCCCCTTGCTCTGTTTGAGCGTGATCGAATGCGGGGTTTCTTCAGCCAGGATTCCCGTTGCGATCTTGCCGTCGATCGTAACTGCCGTGTAGCTGAAATAGTTGTTGTCGATGGCCCGGTTCGGATCCAGGATTGATACGAGGAGTTCGTCGGGACGCTTGGTCCGCGTATCACTGATATCTGGTCCGACGCGCACCCCTTCCTCGCCAATTTGATGGCAGATCGAACACTGCTGCTTGAACAGTTCCTTGCCTCGAATGGCGGACGGGCGATCGAGAGTGGCGGAAGTGAGCACGTCTCGATAAGCCACCAGCACCGACTCGCGGCTCGCAACCGTCTGCGAAGCCTGAAGTTCTCCGAACAGTTTCCGGATCTCCTCATCGCGAGAACGACTCAACCGCGTTCTCTGATCAGCAGCGAACTCTCCAAAACGGAGCTGTCCTGACTGCACGGTCTTCAGCAGGGCAATCGTCCGGCTGGTATCGCCGAGACAGAAATCGACCAGCTCCCGCCGCATCAGCGGCGTCTCTTGTCGGATGAGTGAGATCAGCTCTTCAGACTCCTCTTGCGAGATGTGATACCCTGCTCCGTCGAGCGAACGAAGTGCTGCCGTCCGCAGATTCATCGCCTCGGTTTGATCGAAGATCAGATCAGACAGCAACGTATGAATTTCTGTTCCGCCCAAGTACTCGAACATCTGAATGGCGGCCAGTCGTTCGCCTTCGTCGCTCCCGGGCCTGGCCTGCGTGAGCAGCGTTTCGACAAACGCCTTCAGATTCCCGTCCACGGCTGCATTGGTCCGGACGGATTCCAGCTTCTTCCACAACGATTGCCCACGCGACCGAAGCCCTTCCCCAAGTCCCATCAAAACGGTCGCCCGATCATCCACTGAAGTGGAGTTCTTCGACTCGAACAGGGAAACCAGCAGGCGATCGATTCCGGCAGAGTCGTTTACGATTCCGAGCAGTCCAGCCGATTCTTTCAGCAGGATGAGGCGGACCTCGGAATTCTTTGTCGATGTCCGCAATGCGAACTGAAGAAACTCCGGCAACTGGCTCTCTTCGCAAAGTAACAGAGCGGCCCGCACGGCCCATTCATCTCCGCCCTGCTCGACTACGGCATTCACAACATCGCTCAATTCGTTCGATTTGAGCGGAGCGATCCGCTGCAGAGCCAGCATGGCTTCGAACCGGACGGGACCTCGCGGATCCCGAAGACAGTTCAGCAAATCGTCTCGCAGAGTCGCACGGAGATCGAACGGTGTTTTCGATGAGAGCCGAGACACGGCCGCCAGATGTTGCACCCGAACCCGGGAATCGCCGTGCCGTAACCCGGCCTGCAACTGCTTCACATTGAGCTTGTCGAACAGTTCGAGCACCTGCAGAGCCGAATTCATGGCCTGAGCACTCGTTTCCGCATCAATCCACTTCGCAACTTCTCCGGCGACGGAAGGATCCTTCTCAGCCACAAGCAGCCGCCAGGCGGTCTGCTGCTCCCAGTCATTCTCGCTCTTCAGCCAGCTCAGAATCTGCTCCCTGTTCACCGTCTCCGGCGAAAAATCGGACTCGTTAACGCCTTTGCGAACGATCCTCCAGATGCGACCTCGATCGTTGCCAAGTGTGAGATCAGGACGTTGTTTAAGCTCATCTGGCATGAACTGCGGATGCTCGATCACGGCCCGGTACATATCGAGGACATACAGCGAGCCATCCGGACCGATCTTGCAGTTGACCGGGCGGAACCATTCATCGCGGCTGGCGAGGAATTCATGCTCCTGATGCGGATTCTCAGCGGCGAGCGTCGAGCCACTGAACTCGATCGCGTCCCGATGCACCAGATTGGCTGTCGGATCGCAGGCGTAAATAAAGGTGTTCTTTACCCCGGCATCCGCGGCCGTTTTGCTCGCCGGACCGGCCAGTGCCGCCGTCTGAGCGCTCAACACACCACAGGCAGCGGTGAACTGCCCCTGATGCAGATTGGACGTGGTCCAGTTGCCTGTCAGCGGAGCCAGTTTGGAATCGGCGGCTGAAGGAGAGACGTCATGAATCAGCGATGAAATCCGCAACTTGGGCTGCCGTTCGAGATGGGAGTAATCGAACATCACCTGCATGCAGGGATTGCGGTTCGAGCAGATCAGTCGATAACCGAACTCGTCGAAGCTCATGCCGAACTGCCCGTTCCCGGCGACCGCTTCACATTCCCCTGTGTGCGGATTGAACCGCAAATCTTTCCCGCGAAGATCGATGGGCTCTTTCAGTTTCGGCCAGTCGGGATGAGCGACCTCCACTTTTCCGCCGCGAATCCCGTTCGCTAGATAGATCCAGCCGTCTGGTCCGAGAGTAGGATGATTCGCCCTCAGCTGAGGATTCTCTTCCGTGAACCCCGTCAGCCAGACCTCACGGCTGTCGGCTTTGTCATCGCCGTCGGTATCCCCCATGAACTCGACCGAGCCGCTGAGCGCGACAATCACGCCGTTCTTCCACGGCAGTAGACTGGTGGCGAACAACAGATTGTCCGCGAAGATGGTCGCCGACTCGTAGACGCCGTCGCTGTCCTGGTCTCGCAGCACCTTGATTCGGCTCTTCGGCTCTTCCCCGTCCCCGGGTCCGTTGGGATAGTCACGCATCTCGACGACCCACATCCGCCCCTGCTCGTCGAAGGTCAGATGAACCGGATCGATCACAGCCGGCTCGGAAGCGGCAAGAGAGATCTCGTATCCCTCCTGGAGTTCAAATTCCTTGAGAGCTGCTTCCGGCTCGAGTGGTCCGGCATTGGCGGCCGGAAGCAGAAGGAGATGAAAAAGAAGGACGGGAACGAGGGACGCAATGAGGGTGGGGGCGTGGTTCATCAATTCTCTCTCAAGGGACTGGGAGATGGGCGGGACTTACACTGAGCGCTCCTTCAATGCAACTGTCTGGAAAGCAGATCAGTTGGCAGCGGGCGGGGGCGGTGGAGGCGGGGGTGTTGATCCGGAAAACTCGGCCACCTGATTAATCGGGGTCCACGCGGACATCCCGGCGCTCCAGGCATACGAACTCTCAGGAACCTGACCGGCCGCCATCCCCTGGACAACCTGATCCTTCGTGAAGGGCCCGAGAGTCTGGCCGTTGTGTGAAATGTGCCACACGCCGCCCGGCGGAGGCGGGGGAGCCGCTCCGGTCTGACCGGTGAAACCGCCCCCTGCTCCGACCATGCGGTTGGCCATGGCGAAACCCATTCCGAGTCCCATGCCTTCGGCTGCTCCGCCACCAGCGGGGTTCTCGGCGGCGGCCATCATGGCGTTGCCCATCTGGAACTGCTGGAACTTGTTCATATCGCCAATCACACCCATGCTCGAACGGGTGTCGATCGCTTTTTCGACTTCTTCCGGCAGCGAGATATTTACGATGAAGAGCTGCGGCACATCAAGGCCGTACTCATCATCGACTCGCTCACAGACGAACTGTCGAAGCTGCTCGGAGAATTCGTTGTACTTTCCGGCCAGATCGAGAGCAGCGATCTGATTCTCGCCCAGCATGTCGGCCAGCGAGGTGTTGATCATTGACCGCATCAGTTCGGTCACTTCGTCGGCATCGAACTGTCCATCGGTCCCGACGAGTTCTTTCAGCAGGGCTCTGGGATCGATCGCCCGCAAGCCGTAAGTTCCGAATGCCCGCAGACGAATCGGGCCGAAATCGGGGTCCCGCATCATAATCGGATTCGGCGTGCCCCATTTCAGATCGGTAATCTGCTTTGTGCTCACGAAGTAAACTTCCGACCGGAACGGGCTGTCGAATCCGTATTTCCAGCCCTGCAGGGTGGAAAGGATCGGCAGGTTGTCGGTTGTCAGCGTATAATGGCCCGGTTCGAACACATCGGCGATTTCGCCGCGATGCACGAAAATTGCGGTCTGCCCGGGTCGAACGATGAGCTGGGCCCCGTGCTTGATTTCGTTCTGATACCGCGGAAACCGCCAGACGAGGGTATGACGGGAATCGTCAATCCACTCGATAATGTCGATCAGTTCCGCACGTAGCTTGTCAAAGAATCCCATGAGAAGATGGTCCTCAGCAGTGCTGTGAATTAAGGGATGTGAATGCCCGCAGGAACGGAGGAGCAAGAACTCCGTCCCCGGTTTCCTCAGACGAAAGTCGAGACTATCATACCTCCATCGGCGGCGATCGTCACCAGAAAGTCCGAACTTGAGGACATTCGAGCCAGGCCGCCGCTCGGGTGATAACGAAACAACGACCGAACCGGATCAAAAACTTCCGGGACTGGATGAACTGAAATGAAAGTAATCCTGGCCAATCCCCGCGGCTTCTGTGCCGGCGTGAATATGGCGATCAAGTGTCTGGAAGAAGCCGTCCGGATGTTTGGTTCCAATATTTATGTGTATCACGAAATCGTCCACAACCGCTATGTGGTCGATCGTTTCACACAGGAAGGCGTGACCTTTGTCGATGAACTTGAGGATGTCCCCGAGGGGTCGATTCTCCTTTTCAGCGCCCATGGTGTCTCCCCGGCCGTTCGCGCCATCGCCCGCGAGCGCAACCTGCAGACCATCGATGCCACCTGCCCGCTCGTCACGAAAGTGCATCTCGAAGCGATCAAGTATTCGCGAGCCGGTTACAACATTATTCTGATCGGTCACGAAGGACACGACGAAGTCATCGGCACGATGGGCGAAGCCCCCGAGAGCATTACACTCGTCGAAACGGCCGAGGATGTCCAGAAACTCGAATTCCCGGCGGATGCGAAGATCGCCTTTCTGACACAAACGACGTTGAGCGTGCAGGAAGCCAGCCAGGTGATCGCCGCCCTGCGGGAACGATTCCCTCAAATCGAATCGCCACCCAAAGAAGATATCTGCTACGCGACCACGAATCGACAGGAAGCGGTTTCGATTCTGTCTCAGGAAGCGGAACTTGTGCTCGTCCTTGGCAGCCAGAACAGCTCGAACAGTAAACGCCTGCAGGAACTGGCCAACGACAACGCCAAGCGTTCCTTCCTGATCGATGGCGCTCACGAGATTCGAGCGGAGTGGTTCGAAGGTGTGGAGACCGTTCTGATCACGGCTGGAGCGAGTGCCCCTGAAGTTGTGGTGCAGGAGTGCGTCGACTACATCGTTCGCGAGTACGGAGCGGAAGTGGCGCAGCGGACCATTCAGGAAGAGAATGTGAAGTTCCCGCTGCCCAAAGAACTTCGGCGTCTGCAGACCGCCAGTCAACAGCAGTGATCAGATCTCATGGCGGGCGAAACGAACGGGCCGATTGATGCTTATGTCGCACTGAACCTCGTTAAGGGGATCGGGCCGCGACTGCAGACCATTCTGCTCGAACGCTTCGGCTCCCCGGAAACAGTTCTGCGAGCTTCGGATGCGGAGCTTTCATCGGTCCCCGGAATCGGCAAGAAGATCATCGATGCACTCCGCCACGATGACCATCGCGATATGGCCCGCCGCGAGCTGGCCGACTGCGAAGCGAACGACCTGTCAGTCATCACGCACGATTGCCAGGACTATCCCCCACTTCTGCGACAAATTCCCGACCCGCCGCTCGTCCTCTACTGCCGTGGACGCATCGAGCCGCGCGATCAACTCGCGGTGGCTATTGTTGGCTCCAGAAACTGCACGCTCTACGGACGCCGCATGGCCGAACAGTTCGCGGGCGGACTGGCACGAGCGGGCATCACCGTCATCAGCGGGCTGGCCCGTGGCATCGACGCGGTTGCACATCGGGCCGCTCTGCAGGCAGGTGGGCGAACAATCGCTGTCTGTGCCAGCGGGTTGCTCAAGATGTATCCGCCGGAACACACGAACTTCGCTCTGGAAATTGCTCAGCAGGGAGCCGTGATCTCGGAATCCCCCCTGCTCCGCAGCGCGAGCCGAGGGCTCTTCCCGCAACGAAATCGCATCGTCTCCGGCATGTGTCTCGGCGTGATCGTCATTGAAGCTTCCCGCACGAGCGGCACGCTGCACACCGCTCGGCACGCCATGGAACAGGGACGCGAGATCTTCGCCGTGCCCGGTCCGCTCGACAGCCGTGAAAGCGAAGGCTGCCACCAGCTCATTCGCGACGGCGTCCAACTCGTGCGCGGCGTCGACGATGTGCTCGAAGGACTCGGCCCCCTGATGCAACCGGTCCAGATGCAGTACACGCCCCCGGCCGCCCGCAGGCAATCCACCGCCGAACCGGCTCCGCAGTCGACGCAAACCGTCGAAGTGCAGGTTCCCCGTCAACTCAACCTGAGTGACCAGCAGACGCAGATTCTGAACCTGATCACCAACGATCCGATCCTGGTTGACACCATCATCGAACAGTCGGGCATCGAAGCCTCACGAGTCCTCTCGACGCTGACCATTCTGCAAATGAAGAAACTGGTCGAACGACTCCCCGGCAACCAGGTCGTCCGTTCGCGGTTTCTGTAACGAGTATAGACAATAAGGACTTTACTATTGCGAACGCGGACGAACGCCGTTTGTGCCCGGAATAACTTTACGCTCATCCGCAAGGCTGAAGCCTTCTGGAAACGGCTTGAACGGATCACTTGGAGGCTCAAGGTGGTTTTGAAAATCACGTAACGCACTGACATCGATTTCAGCAACGACGAAATAATCGGCGAGCCCTCCTTTAACGCGGACGGCGTCACGTCTCCACGCATCTTTTGCCGGAATCCGGACTCGACTATCCCCAAACATCCTATTGTTCACTAACGCGACGAAACAGTGAATATCCAGGGCAGACGCATCAACCAAAGCCGAAAAAGACTCAAGATCCTGATTCCAACTCAACACAAACAGTGAATCAATCTCCCCCCTAAAGCGAATCCTGTGCTCCATATCCGTTAGCTCACTGCAAATCAGTAGTCCAAAACTAAAACCGAAATGCTCAAAGACTCGCTTTCTTTCAAGGCCGTCTCTGCTTACCCCTAGGCTCACACCGTGAACCTGCCGCAACTCATCGCGTTCGTGATGAGCCGGCTTTCCTTTTAGCTGCGTTAGCCTCACCCATGAGGGGAAGCCAAGGCGATTATCAGTAAGGAACAACCGCGCAGGGCTATCCACCATCTTCGGAATATCAGAATGAGCAACGTACTCCTCTCCAGCGATTACGGAGATCCCCGACCGAAGCAAGCTTTCGGCGATCGTTCGCATCCAACGAGACGGGATGGACAATTCTGGAAATAACACGTAGTCGGGACGAGCCTCACGTGGCGATGTCAGAATCGCATTGCAAAGTCTGGCGACCCTGCTGAACCGGCTTGCACGATGATCAGGATTGCCCCCAGCTGCAGCATGCCAACTTTGCATTTCGGTCAAGAAGCTTGTAACTGCAATGCGGATCCGTTTCTTCCCAGAACCGAATCCAATCCTTAAACGTTCTATCTCATCATTCCTAAATGATGCATCCGATACGTCCTTTTTAGCAGCATATCCACTGACTCCGCCCTCTCCACCAGTTTTGTAGTGCGTGCCTCTAATAATATTGAGAGACTCTTTTATCATGCTCACATTTGCCGTTATTTCGGGAAACAGAATCGAGAGATCTTCGTTCCCGAGCGGTCGAGTAGGAAACAAAAGTGGAAAGGCAAATCTGTCTTTGATCTCGAACTTGTCCAGCATCGTAGAGACTGCCGAACAGCGTTCTTTAAGCGATTCCGGAAAATCACATTCCGGGTACTTGAAGTCGGGAGCGTAGGTTCGTTCGATCTCCCTCAGCAATACACTCTTAAGCGGATCTCTTCCGAGATCGTGCCAAAACAGCAGTTCACTACAAGGGATAATGTGTGAATATGAATCGAAAGCAGTAGGTGAGATCTTACATATTTCGTCGTACGCACGCAGAGCCCGTGCGGGACTACCGCCTACCTGATCTACGGAATAGGCTTTAAGAAATGCCTCTTCAAACGCGGATCTGAGATGCTTCATAAATCCATCCCAGATCACCGCGGATTCCTCGATTTCCTTGCCCCCTTGAATAGATGTCGTTCCACGGTTGCGCACCTCTGTGAGAATGTCTACAACCGTCGAAACAATCGTTGTCGCATATTCCCAATCACTGCAATAGGAACAAATTGAAATCAGACGGGGGAGATAATCAATCAGCTCAAATAGCTTACCAGGAGCGATAACATGCCGGAGAGCAAACTCATAAAACTCCTCTCTTTCTGTTCGCCATTCATCGGGGGGGATCGCATCGGAGATTGCATCAATATTTCGCAGAAGGATCGCAAACCCCAATCGCTTTAACAGCAGAGTGTCCGTCTTTCTAAGCGAATCTCCATCCGAACTGCCATCCCTTGATGTCGAAAGAACCCGGGCTGATGACGATTTCTCCAAGTCGCGAAGATTCGGAAGTAAACGCCACTCGCTTGAGACCTCATCCACCTTCGACTTTATCGCGTCCAAAATATCAGGATTGTCGATGAGAAAAATTCGCTGTTTCTCTTTCTGAAAATCAACCTTTGATTTCCTTCCATACGAAAGCTTGACGCTGAGATCGCCCCGCTTGCTCGATATCAGTTCCTTTGCATGCTTTTCAATCCAGACTAGTACGTCTGCTCCAGTTGCAAATGATCGGTTGTCCGGAAGAACAAGAAATACATCATCAACGTATCTCGCATAATATATGGGTGAAAGCTTCTCTCTAATTAGTCGATCGAATTGTATTAGAAAGGCATTCGCAATAACACGTGATGCTCCTGACCCGACGGGAAGTCCGGTAGGTCGCGTTTGGGTGTAGCCTGGAACCTGCCGTGCCCAACACTCGAACGCTTCAACCAATTGGCGAGTAAACGCCTCATCTAGACCTGAAAAGTCAACAGGCTCTTCACGCGCTATTGTGAGCTCACGTTTAAACTCGTCATCGAACAGAAAACTTGGGTCGATTCGATGGAAAAACTTCTGAAAATCCATCGTTATCGCTACGACACGCCTACCAGCTTCAAGCTCCCGTCTGATTGCTGCGAATCCGCCGTCGCGCCACTTTCGATAAGACTTAAAGTATGGTTCGAAGCTTTGCCAAATCTGCTTATGGTATTTTCGTGACCCCGCAATTCTTCTAAGTCGAGCCCCGAGAGCCGATGGTTCGAGTGCAGCATCGATTTTCTCACCAACAAGATTGATCCAAAGGGCGCATACCACGTGCATTTGGACCGTGAAATCTGCCATTTGGCGAAACTCGGCGTTCAATCGCTGCGGTTTTTGCTTCCCTTTGGCCGTTTTGGCCGCTTCATCTAGCTCAAAGACTCTCGCCCAGCTATCACGTGCATTCGACGCAAAGAAAACCGGACCTGAAACTGGCTCCTTGGGGGGAGTGAGTTTCTTTGGTACAAACGTCGCGGCTCCAATAAACTCAATGTCTTGATACCATGGCCTGTCATTATCTAACAAGCGTTCCCTCAACTCTCTTATATTTTCGTCAAGATTGGCTTCAAACCGAGCAAATTTGAGCGAATTGGGAATAGTCCTTTCGTAGAAATGGTCTGCTTTAGCCTTTCTGTACGCAAGATACAGTTCTTCAAACGAAAACAAGTCATCGTATTGTTCAGCTGCCATCGTTTCGACATATCGAGGAAAGAATTTGAATTGCCCGAGGTTAATCCCCGTTGACCAGCAAATACAAGAACTGAACAAAAAAAAAGCTACCAACATTAAGGTCGGTAGCTTTAACGCGTGAGGCGAATTCGATTCAATCTCACGCCCATTCGCGGCGGCCGCGGGCGCGGAGGAGGTTGGCTTCGTTGTCGTTGACGAAGTCTTCCGTCACCGGATCGATCGTGAGCTTGCGGTTCAGGATCCACGACAGAGCGGCTGCGTGGCAGGCGATGTGTGAGCGACGCATCACGTCCTGATTGGCGGCTGTCATCTCGCGGGAACGCATGCAGTCGAAGAAGTTGCGGGCGTGGGCACTGACGTCGATGCCGCGAACGCGCTTTGTCCCTTCCGGCAACTGCTTCTGGAGTTCGTCCGACGAGGCGACAATCTCACCCTCATCACCCGTTTCAACCCAGCCCTTTTCGCCGACGAAGCGAACCGGACAGGTGCCGAGGCGGGTGATGTACTGCGGCGAACGATCTTTGAATGGATCGGACAGGAAGTCCATCACCAGCTTCACGCCGTTGGCATAGGTGCAGACGATATTCTTCTCCGAGGGCTCGTACGTCAGCGGCATCGTGTCGTCGGACTGATTGGCCCACTGGCAGATATCGAGCGTGTGAGCGCCCCAGTCGAGAAGGCGGGCGCCGGAATCGAAGTCCCACTGGCCACGCCAGCGGCCATTCACATACTGCTGATTGAACGGACGCCACGCAGCTGGTCCGAGCCACATGTTCCAGTCGACCACGTCCTGCGGCGGCCGCGGTTCGGCCGGCAGCCAGGTGTTATCGAGCGTGGGCATATAGACCGAGGCGTGCAATTCCTTGATCTTGCCGAGCTTGCCGTTGTGGACGAACTCGACGGCATCTTTGAAGTTCGGCACGCTGCGGCGTTGCGTTCCGGCCTGAAAGACCCGCTTCTCGGCGTGGATCGTATCGGCCAGTTCCTGGCAGTCGCGGATGGTGATCCCGCACGGCTTTTCAGAGTAGACATCCTTCCCGGCTTTGGCGGCTTCAATCGAAGCAGCCGCGTGCCAGCGGTCACCGGTGGCGATCAGCACGGCGTCGATATCCTGCCGGGCAAGCAGTTCGCGGAAGTCGCGATAAAGCTTGCATTCGCTGTCGCCGTAGGTTCCATCGACAAGAGCCTTCCCCTTCTCCCGGCGGCTCTGCTGGACATCGGCGATGGCGACGCAGCGGATGTCGTTGAACTTCAGCATTGCAGTCAGGTCGTACGTGCAACGGGGGCCGATGCCGATGACGCCGAGGTTGATGCGATCGCCGGGCGCGGTGTTGCCATCGCGGCCGAGTGCACTGGCGGGAACAAAGCTGGCCATCGAAAGAGCAGCTGTCGCGGAAGCGGAGCTCTTCAGAAAGTTGCGGCGGGAATCCTGACTCGGGGTGTCCATGAATCCGGTCTTTCTCTGATTGGGGGTGAGGTCGGAGGCGAGCGACATATCAGTGAATGCCATGGTATCAAGCCGCCATCGCCGATGCACCCTCGTGCAGGTTTTCACGGCCTGCCGCCGGTGCGGTTTGTCATCGCACGTTGGGATAAAATCGGGCCAGCCAGTGGGGTGAGGCGCCGGCGTGGGCCAGCGTGATGATGCTCCAGTTCTTCAGCGTTTGTCGCAGCATCCCCTGCCGCTCCCAGCGACGGGCGCTCACGAGGATCCGTTCTTCAGAGACCCGAATCTTTCCCCGACGGGCCAGCGTTTTCGAGAAGAGCAAATCTTCCAGAAAAGGGACATCGGGGAAGCCGCCGAGTTCGTGGAACAGATCCCGCTTCAGAAAAAGGCCCTGGTCGCCATATGCCCATTGCAGAGCGCGGGTACGAAGCCGGTTTCCCCGTTCCATCAGGCGATAACGGCTGCGGGAATGATCGATCTGCTGGGTGAAACAGCCGGCGGAGGTACGGGACTGAGCGAGAATCGCGACCGCATCCCGCAGGCAGCCGGGCGTCAACTGGCAGTCGGCATGCAGAAACAGAAGAACACTTCCGCGAGCCCGTTCCGCCCCCAGATTCTGTTGCTTTGCCCGGCCGCGAGGACTGTTCAGGACAAGATCGGCGGCCTGGGCATTCTCCAGAGTGGCATCGGTGCTGCCTCCATCGACGACAATGATCTCCGTCGTAACTTCCTTGAGATCCGGGAGTTGCCGCAGCGATTCGATCAACGGACCGATTCGATCGGCTTCGTTCAGAACGGGGATAATGATCGAAAGATCCATCGGAGTTCACAGGAAGTGGCAAGCTGGGCAACAGAGGGGCTCGGCGGCGGAGATTCACGTTGTGCCGGTTGTAATGCCGATAAGAAACGAGAGCGCCCGGAACGAGAACTCGTGGACCGTTATGCAGACTACCGCTTATCAAGTCAATGTGAAGGAGCTATTCAACGGTCCTGTCGACCTGTTGCTGTACCTCGTGCGCAAACAGGAACTCGATATTCTCTCCGTTTCTCTGGCCGAGCTGGCCGATGGCTTCCTCACTTATCTCGAAGTGCTCGAGATTATCGACTTCGACATCGCAGCTGATTTCGTGGTCGCCGCTTCCGCTCTGGTCGAAATCAAGAGCCGCATGGCGCTGGTGAAGACCGAGACAGTGGAAGAGGAGGAAGAAGAAGCCGAGGAATCGGACGCCAATGAGCATCTCATTCAGCATCTGCTGCAGTACAAGCAGCTCAAAGAGGCGGCGGATGTTCTGCAGGAACAGGCCCTCGCCTGGCAGGACCGTTATCCCCGGCTCGCCGATGAACGCCCGCACGAAAAGCGGTCCATCGCCGATGACCTCATTAAGGATCTGGAGATCTGGGACCTGGTGGGGGCCTTCTCGCGAATTGTGAAGAAGAAGTCGACCGAGCGGGAAGAACTGCTGCGGTTCGATGCGACGCCGATTCACATCTACGTCGATCAGATCGGCAAGCAGGTGCGGGAAGAAGGTCGTGTGCTGTTCCAGTCACTCTTTGAGAAAGAGGATGACCGCAGCAAGGTGATCGGGATGTTCCTGGCGATTCTCGAACTGCTCCGCCATCATCATTTCCGAGCCGAGCAGAACGTCGACTTCGATGAGATCTGGCTGATGCCCCCGCTTGAAAATAACGTCTTCGAGCAAGACAATGCTCCGTCCACGCCTCCCCCGCAGCTCGCCGCTGAGACCGATGCTGAGGAACCGGAATCGGAAGAGCCGGACGAGGATCACCAGGACGACTTCGACGACTGACCAGAAACTGCATCATGCCCAAGCCGCAGCCCCGCCCCACCATCGAGATCATCGGGGCCCGGATGCACAATCTGCAGAACATCGACGTCTCGATTCCGCTCCACAGCTGGACGGCCATCACCGGTGTCAGCGGCTCCGGGAAAAGCAGTCTCGTTTTCGACACGATTCACGCCGAGGGACAGCGGCGATATTTTGAAACGCTCTCCACGGCTGCCCGGAAGTATCTCGACCAGCTCGAACGGCCGGATGTCGATCGCATCGACAATCTCCCGGCGACAATCGCCGTCGGCCAGAAGCAGCAGCCTCGCGGCGGGATTACCCGGGTGTCGCAGACGACCGGAATCGAATCGCTGCTCGTTCAGCTGTTTGTCGGGCAGGGTCAACTGCAGTGTCCCGACTGTCGCATTCCGGTTCGGATTAGCAACGCTCCCGATGCCGTGCGGGCCATTGCTTCATTGCCTGAGGGGTCCCGTTTTCAGGTCTGCTTCCCGGCTCTGATGAAATCGGGGGCCAAAGCCAACGCGATCGACGAAGAGAAACGTTACTGGGATGGCGAAGGCTTTCAGCGGTTTCTCGATCTGCCGAGTGGAAACGAGAATCTGCCCGCTTTTCTCGTGATTGTCGATCGCCTCAAGTCGGGAGGAGATGAGGCGCGGATTGCCGAGAGTATCGAACAGGCTTTCACGACCGGACTCGGACGCTGCATTCTGCTGCTCGAACCGGCTGCCGCTGAAGCAGCTGATTATTCCGGATACTCGCAGACGTTTGCCGACGAACAGTCGCGGGAGTGGACAAGCTGGTTCTTCTATCGCGAGCCGGAATGTCCAAGTTGTGGACTCACGCTGCCGTCGCTCGATGAATCGCTGTTCCGCGCAACCAGTCCAGATGGCAGGTGTTCGAAGTGCAACGGCCACGGCTATGTGCAGAACAAGGTGAAAAAGAAGCTCGTTTGTCCCGAATGTGACGGGCTGGGACTCGGACCCGTTCCCCGTCTCGCTCAACTGCAGATGATTTCCGATTCGAGCAGGCCGACTTTCGAAGAATGGCTGCATCAAACAATCTCTGAAGCACTGGCTGCGGTCTCGGCCGACAGCACCGGTCCGCATGCGTCGATTGTTCGATCGTTACGATCACGGCTGGAAGGACTCGCCGCTCTTGGTCTGGGAGCGCTCTCACTGAATCGACTGACACGGACACTCTCCACGGGGGAGTTTCAGCGACTCGGTCTCGCTGCGGCTTTGAACGATGAGTTCGTCAACACGCTTTATCTGTTCGATGAACCAACCGCCGGGCTGCATCCGAGTGACCGGTCCAATATCGGCGAATGGCTGCGGCGATTCGTCGATCAGGGTAATACGGTCATCACCATCGAACATCATGAGGACGTCGTTCAGGCGGCTGACCATGTGATCGAACTCGGTCCCGAAGCGGGAAACAACGGCGGAACCATCACGGCTTCGGCTCCGGCAGCTGAGTATCAGCTTTCCACGCCCGATGAGGAGCCCGCCAGCATCACGACCGACGATGGTGGTCAACTGCAGATGACCGGCGTCACGTGTCACAATCTCTCGGACCTGTCGGTCTCCATTCCCTTGCGGCAGTTTGTCGTCGTGACCGGGGTTTGCGGAAGCGGAAAAACATCGCTGATTTGTGAGTCGCTCTACCCGGCTCTCGTCGAACAACTGGCCAGCCGTGAAGACTCGACCATCAAGCCGCCGGAGTTTGATGATCCGTTCGCTCCGCCCGGTTCGGTCGCTGCCATTACGGGAGCAGAGGCGATCAGTGATTGTGTTCTCATGAACGAGACGCAGCTCGCCGGTTCGTCCCGCAGCACGCCGGCGACGTATCTAAAGGTGTTCGACGACATTCGCAAACTGTTCGCGGAGACAACCGACGCCCAGGCTCGCGGCTACAAGCCGAGCCGGTTCAGTTTCAATACGAGCCGGGGCGGACGATGTCAGTATTGCGAAGGGATCGGCTCGGTCGAGATCGACATGCAGTTCCTCGCCAACCTGAATGTCCGCTGCCCGGAATGCAAAGGAACCCGCTTCGCCCAGGACACGCTGGAAGTGAGCTATCGCAACCGGAACATCGCCGATGTGCTCGCGATGACCGTCGACGAAGCGTTCGCCTTCTTCCGGAATCACCAGCTGATTCTCCGAAAGCTGCAACTGCTCCGCGACGTCGGCCTCGGCTACCTCGCGCTCGGCCAGCCAACACGCACCCTGTCCCGCGGCGAAGCCCAGCGACTGAAACTGGCCTCTTATCTGAATGCCGCCAGTGGAACCCAGATGCTGTTCCTCTTCGACGAACCGGCCAGCGGGCTGCATCCGAGCGATATCGCGACCCTGCTCAAAGCTCTGCGACGCCTGGTTGAGCAGGGACATTCGGTGGTCGTCATCGATTACGAGCCGCAGGTGATCAGGCAGGCCGACTGGATCATTGAACTTGGGCCGGGAGCCGCTGCTGAAGGTGGATGCGTCGTTTTTGAAGGCCCGCCAGCGTAATCTCCCGCTTCGAGCCCCAGGAATAACCCGACCGACGGTGTCCTTTTTGCCGTCCATTCGTCGGCGTCGGCGCGACCTTCTCAGTGAATCCCCTCTTCGGAAATCTGCTCGGTTGTGACTGCGGAGACCTGTTCGTCTTCTTCGGTGATGCGGGTCGTTTTCCAGCCGCCGTGGGCGAACCAGGCGATCGCCACCAGGGCGACGATGATGTTCGTAATCGGGAAGGACCACCAGATTCCCGCTTCGTTCAATGACGTGTGCTTCGACAGGATGTAGGCGAGGGGGAACTGCAGCATCCATTGCGACACGAGGGCAATGACCATCGCGATCAGCATGTTGCCGGAGGCTCGAAAGGTGGCCACGAGACTGTACTGGAGCCCTGCTCCGCCCCAGGCAAAACACATCACCCGAATGAACTCGCTGCCGGCCTGAATGACAGCCGGATCGTCCGGCACGAACACGGCGACGATCTGTCGAGAGAAGTTGTAAGCCACGATTCCGGCCACAGTCAGAATGCCGAATCCCCAGCCGGCTCCGAGAATCGCGACCTTCTCGGCTCGTTCGAACTGACCCGCGCCGATGTTCTGCCCGACCAGAGTCGCCACCGCCATCGACAGGCCCATGGCCGGAATGGAAACGAACTGCATCACATTCACGCCGACGCCGTACGAGGCAAGCGTCACCGTGCCGAAACTGGCGACGATAAAGGACAACACCACCATTCCCAGACTTCGTGTCGACAGTTCAACCGAGCCCGGCAGCCCAAGAAAGAATGCTCTGCGAATGTAGGGCAGATCGGGGCGGAAGTCTTTCCACTGCAGTTGAATCCCATGTCGGCCAGCAAAAAAGATCAGCATGCCGATCAGAGCGGCCAGCCCTTGTGTGCTCAGCGTCGCCATCGCGGCTCCCATCACGCCCTGGGCAGGCATCGGCCCCCAGCCGAAAATGAAGAGCGGATCGAGCACGAAGTTCAGCAGCACGGTGCCGAGCACGATGAAAAGCGGAATCCGCGTCTGCCCGACGCCCCGCATGAGGGCCTGAAACATTCCGTACAGGAAGACGAAAACAATTCCAACGAAGGAGACTCGCATGAAGCCGAGCGCTCCCTCATACACCTCGGGGGCAACACCCAGCCAGCCGAGCAGATTCGGCGTTAAGAAATAACCGGCCGAGCCGAGAATCACCGAGGTGAAGGCCACCATGAGCATGGTTTGGGCGGCGACATGATTCACCATGTCCTGCCGGCCAGCCCCCATGTATTGAGCCGTTAACGTGGCTCCCGCAATGGCGAGTCCCGCTCCCATCGCGATGACGAGAAACGTCACGGGAAAGCCGATGGAGACCGCAGCAACCGCGGCTGCTCCCAGCCGCCCGACCCAGAAGGCATCGGTCAGTTGATAACCGGCCTGCAGCATGTTGCCAAGAATGATCGGAATCGAGAGTCGCAGCAAAGCGGCTCCGATGGGCCCTTCCAGCATGAACTTCTGCCGATCGGATAGCATCTCGTCACCGTCGTAGGTCGATTCAGGGGACAGCCATAAAAAAGACGAGCATCCACTTGAGGAATGCTCGTCCTGATTTCACGTCGTCGAATTGTCGGTCGCTTAACCGCGATGCTTGCTCAGCAGTTCGGCAATCTGAACCGCGTTCGTGGCGGCTCCCTTGCGGAGGTTGTCGCTCACGCACCAGAACGAAAGACCGTTCGGGTTCGAGATGTCCTTCCGAATTCGCCCGACGAAGACTTCATCGGAGCCGTCGCTGTTGCTGGGCATCGGGTATTGCCCGTTGTCCAGATCGTCGACGACGGTGATGCCCGGGAACTTCTCGAAGGCTTCGCGAGCCTGTTCCGGACTGATCGGCGTTTCGGTTTCGACGGTGATGCTTTCGCTGTGACAATTCCAGACCGGAATTCGCACGCAGGTCGGATTCACCTGAATGTTGGGGTCGCCGAGGATCTTACGGGTCTCGTAAACCATCTTCATTTCTTCGCTCGTGTAGCCATCGACCTTGTGGCTGCCGATCTGCGGGATCGCGTTGAAGGCGATCGGATGAGCGAAGACCTTGTACTGGTAGTCATCTCCCTGCAGGCGGGCCTGGCTGCCGTGAATCAGATCTTCGGTGCCAACGAGGCCGGCTCCGCTGGTCGCCTGATAGGTGCTGACGATCACGCGACGAATCGGCGAGATGTCGTACAGCGGCTTCATGGCGAGCACCATCTGCGTGGTCGAGCAGTTCGGGCTGGCGATGATGCCTTTGGCGTTGATGGCGGCTTCCGGATTGATCTCCGGGACGACGAGGGCAACTTCGTCCTTCATCCGCCAGTAGCCGGACTCATCGATGACGGTGGCTCCCGCCTTCACAGCAGCCGGCAGGTATTTGGCGGCGACGTCGTCAGGCGTGGAGGCGATGACCAGATCGATGCCTTCGAAGGCGTCTTCGGTCAGTTCCTGCAGTGTGTAGGCTTTGTTCTTGAACGTAATTTCGGTGCCGGCAGAACGGGCGCTCGACAGGAATCGAAACTCCTTCGCCTCAAAGTTACGCTCTTCGAGCAGTTCGAGAATGATTCGGCCCACGGCGCCGGAAGCTCCGACGACTGCAACAGTATTAAACACGCTAATCCTCCGATGGTCGGATCACCGCCTGCGCGCTGGGTGCCTCCGACCGGTTTGCGAACACTTGCTTTCGACCGCGATGCCCTTGCGGGCTCTGATTCAATGTCTGTCTGCAGCCAGTTACGGCGTCTGCGACAGTAACGTTTTCTGAATCAAATTCCGGCAACATGCCAGTTTTCCGGAGATCGTCCCTCGGCCCGGTTCGCATAAGTTCTGCGAGGGAAGTTCCGGAAACACCTTCAGACCTGACCGTTCCATTTCGGCCTGACTGCTCTGAGAAATCTTCAAGTGGGGCGAGTCACCATCGAACCGATGGACTCGAACTCACGCACCTGAACGTCTCCACGAGGATCGAGACGTCTCTCAGTATCGTCTCCGGATACCGAGAAATACCTGGCTGATCTGGCTGGGATCTTCAACAAGGTCGGAGTTGCTCGACCACGCGAGCTTGATCCGAGATTCTCCCCGTTCCCCTGTGTCTGAAGGTGGGGTGTATTGTGACAAAATCGTCCGGGGGATCAATCGTGAACACTTTGCTCCGCAGCGAATTGACGGTTTTTGCGGACATGCGACGCACGGCCACCAGTCACGCTGAGTTGACACTCGCTCAGAACGGCGTACCTTGGGAGCGTTCCCATCGAACTCCATTTATAGGCTCCTCTCTACGAAAGTGAAGTGCACGTCGATGGCAAAGCCGGGCGATCCCTCCGAAACGTGGTACTCGGGAATCACCCGATATCAGTGGTTTGTCCTCTTCATCGCTTCGCTGGGATGGATCTTCGATGTCTTCGAAGGTCAGATCTTCGTCGCCAGTATGCAGGAGGCGATGCCCTCTCTGGTGCCTCCAGGAACCGACAGCGGCACCATCAGCTACTACAACTATCTCGCAAATGGCGCCTTTCTTCTGGGCGGCTCGCTCGGCGGGATCATGTTCGGAATGCTCAGCGACCGGATCGGCCGTAAGAAGACGATGGGGCTCACGATTCTCTTCTACTCGATGTTTACCTGCCTGTCGGCTTTCGCCCAGGAGTGGTGGCATCTGGTGGGACTGCGATTTCTGGTCGCCATGGGCGTCGGCGGCGAATGGGCCGTCGCCAGCAGCATGGTGGCCGAAGTCTTCCCCCGAAAAGCCCGGGCCCATGTTGGTTCGATTTTCCACGGTTCCAGCGTTTTCGGAACCTTTCTGGCGATCGCAGCCGGGACATTTCTAATTGGCAATGCGGCGATCCATGCGTGGGCGGCGAGCCCGGACATGGCGTGGATTGGCGAATATATCGACCCGACGACCTTGCCCTGGCGACTCGGATTTCTGCTCGGCGTCCTCCCGGCCATTCTGATTATCTGGATTCGTCTGAGTCTGAAAGAACCCGAAGGCTGGCAGGAAGCCCGGGAACGGGCACGGACTTCGGAAGAGCCGGGACAGCAGATGGGGCGGCTGTCCGATCTGTTCAGCAGCAGCTATCTGAAAGTGACATTGATTGGCGTCACCCTGGCCGCTTCCGCCATGGCGACGTTCTGGGGCGTTCACATTTACGGCAAGAACCTGTTGCTGGCTCAGGCGCGAGAAGATGTCCTGGCCCGAGCGAAAGCGGATACAGATGACGCGGAATCGATGTCGGACGAAGAACTGCTCGCTCCCCACAAGCCGGAGCTGAAACGCTGGGAGATGCTCAGCATGCTGCTCAACACCCTCGGCGGCGGCATCGGCCTGGTGGCGTTTGGACCGATCAGCCAGCGAATCGGCCGCCGCGGTGCCTTTCTGCTTTACTATCTGGGCGGGTTCGCCTGCGGTCTGATTCTGTTCGGAGTCCTGTACTCTCATGGCTCGCTTTTGGTGAATCTTATGTTCCTGCCGATCTTCGGCTTCATGACGCTCGGCGTGCACGCCGGGTTCGCGGTCTACTTCCCGGAACTGTATCCAACGCGCATGCGGGGCACCGGAACCGGATTCTGCTTCAACGCCGGCCGCCTCGTCGCCTGCCCCGTACTGCTGGTCGTGGGACTGATGCAGGACACCTACACGTGGTTCACGCTACCGGTTGCCGCCTGCGCAATGAGCACCCTGTTTCTTGTTGGAGCGATCACACTCATCGTCGCCCCGGAAACCCGCGGCCGCGAACTGCCGGAATAGAACGCCGGATTGTCGTTGTTTGGGATGTGAGTCGTAATGGGTGCCATGCCCACGCTCGCGTGGGCATGCATTGGGCGCTCCCTGGCAGCAGCGGCATCCTGCCGCCGAAGGGACGCTCCACACCTCATCGACGTCTGAAATGGATGACGCGTGCGAACGCCAGATCACATGTGACGCTCTTTCCCGCAGCGACGCACATCGGCGGCAAGATGCCGCCGCTACGATTGGCTCCCCTAAAATGGTGAGGGGATTAGCAGCAGCGGCTGCTCGAATAGTACCAGCTTGCCTTGAGCTCCGATGTTCCGTGTGAAGAAGAGCAGAAACACGTAGAACCCGCACACGGCGAGCGAGACGAGGCTCCAGAGCCAACGCCACAGTCGATGCGGCTCTTTCGTTCGCGTTGTCGACCAGTAACAGACCCAGCCGAGAAAGATACGGGCGGGGTAAATGGCCGCGATGAAGACGATCGTCATCATCCACAGTGCGTCCTGCGGCGGCGCGACGATCTTGAACAGATACAGCACGAGGCTGAGTGCATAACCGACAAGCAACGCCAGTGTCCACAGCAGTGGAGCCCTGCGAAACAGCAGGCGAGCCTCGGACAGTCGCCGATACGCGGAGAACTTCTCCTCTCGGGCATACCCGGCCTGAAGAATCGGAGCCCAGCTGCACACCAGCGCCAGCAGCACCCCGCCCAACAGAGTGACCAGAATCTGCGGCCCCTGAGGAGCATTCGCAGAGGCGTACAGTGCGGTCGGCAGCAGCGTCCACATCAGCACACCAGCCGCCCCGAGCAACCCTAACATGACGTTTCGACGGATCTCCAGATCACGCACGAACTCGCCAACCACGGCTGATCGGGCTTCCAGAAACTCTCCCGATCGACCCTCTCGATAAAGCACTCGCAGATTTCGCCGTGGTCGAAAGAACCGCAGACCTCCCTGTCCGACACACAGCGCAGCGGACAGATGAACAAAGGCGGCAATTGCAACGACCGTCGTCAGAATCTGCAGAAAGACGGTCGAACCAGATGTCGGATCGACGAGGGCCATGTCACTCGCGAATCCGCCCAGGTAGCGCAGCGGAAGAATGATCACGGCGATTCCGAGCAGCGTCCCGCCGAGTTGGCGAGCTCGTCCGAGCAGGGGAAATGCTGACGAAAACTTGCCCGTGCGGGCGATGTTCCCTTCCGCCTGAATCAGATACCCGAGCGCCCAGAGATTAAGAACCGGTACGGCTGCGACAACGGCCAGCAGGACGACCAGCGAAACGAAACTGAAGACGGCGACGAGCACTCGTCTGGCGAGTTTCAGTCCGCCGCGGATCCCCCCGACGAGACGAGTGGACAACGAACGCCGTCGTGGAACGATGAACACCTCGGCGGCCGCGTCCTCAGAAAGGACCGGTTCTCCGATTGTTTCATCAGTCACGACTGCCGGGGGAGAATTCGCCATCGCTTCAACCAGGGGCCAGAAATTGCGGATATTGTTCAGGAAGCTGTCCTGCTGCGTAGTATTACTCTTTCCGATCGGGTTCGGTTTTGTGAAATCATGAAACCGGAACCGTTTCGAAACAGGTAATAATGAAGCTATCCCTCATGGAAACGTTCTTCACTCCGGTGGAGCGGAAATGTTCAAACGACTGAAAATCTATGGACCTGCACTCGTCCTGCTCATCGGGCTGGGCGCGCTGGTTTGGACCACCGCGTTCCCGACTGTGGAAGCGCGGATTGCCGATGACGCGCCGAGGGAGATTCACCAGCCGCATCGAGATGTGATTGAACAGGTCAACAGCTGGTACGAACAGTCCTGGCAGTCCCAGGGGTTCGTGCGAGCGAAGTTTGCCGATGACCTGACGATTCTTCGACGACTTTCCCTGGCCTTGCACGGCACGGTGCCTTCGCTCGAAGAGATCCGCCGGTTCGAAGCCGATCGACGACCGCAGCGACTGGCTCTCTGGTGTCAGGAGATGCTGGCCGATTCCCGGTACGGAGATTACTTCGCCGAGAGGCTGACCCGGGCCTTCGTCGGCACTCAGCAACAGCCATTCCTGGTCTTCCGTCGGGATCGCTTTAAGAACTGGATCGCCGAACAGATTCAGGACAATCGTCCTTACAATGAAGTGATTCGCGAGATCATCGGTAAAGAAGGACTCTGGACCGGCGACCCGGCGACAAACTTCGTCACGCATGCGGTGAACGACGGGGACATCGACGAGAACAAGCTGGCGGGAAAGACCGTCCGCGCTGTCCTCGGACAACGAATCGACTGCGCTCAGTGTCACGACCACCCCTTTGCGGACTGGAAACAGCAGCAGTTCGAACAGCTCGCCGCCTTCTACGGACAGACCCGAATCTCCCCCTTTGGTGTTACAGATGATCCGAAAGCGGTCTATGAGATTGAGGACACGCGGACGCTCGAAGATCGACAAGTCAGCCCGGCCGTGCCGTTCAATCCCGAATGGAAGCCGGAGAGCGGAACCCGTCGCGAACAGCTCGCCGCGTGGTGCACAAGTCCCGACAACCGGCGGTTCGCCCGCGCAGCAGTGAATCGCATCTGGGCACAGATGTTCGGCAAAGCCTGGTCGGAAGGAGCACCGTATTATGCCCGGATCGACGATCTCCCCGACCCGGAACCGGACGTCGAAGTCGATCCCATTCCCCTCGACATGCTGGCCGATGCCTTCGTGGAATCGGGGTTCAATGTAGCCGAAATGGTCCAGACGATTGCGGCCCTCGATGTCTTCCGGCTGTCATCGGCGACGGACGTTCCCGACGACGAGTTGAAAGAGCATGTCGACCACTGGGCGGTGTTTCCGCTGGTTCGCCTCCGCCCCGAACAGATCGTCGGTTCGATGATGCAGGCGACTTCGATCAAGACACTCGACCAGAATTCTCATCTGCTCACGCGGACGCTGCGGCTTATTAATGAGAACGACTTTCTCAACGAATACGGCGACCTCGGAGCCGACGAATTCGAGGAGCGTTCGGGAACCGTCCCTCAGGCTCTGCTCCGCATGAACGGCAGGCTGTTCGGCGACTCGATCAAACCGAATCCGCTCAACGCCACGCCACGGATCGCGATCGCGGCTGGCTCCCCGGAAGTTCTTCTCGAAACATGCTTCCTCACGTGTCTCACTCGGCGGCCCAGCGGCGCCGAAGCGCAGTACTTCCTGAACGAATGGACTGAGCAAAACAATCAGAAGTCGGGCGGGCAGGCTTACGATCTCTACTGGATCTTGATCAACTCGCCGGAATTCTCCTGGAACCACTGATTCTTACGGAACCGACCGATGAAATACTTTTCTCAGCCAGCCGGACTCGGCCACGACGGACTTCAACGCCGCGAGCTGCTTTCGCTCTCTGCCGGACTCGGGTTGTCGTTCGTTCTGCCGGGGCTGCCGGGACGAGCCGCGGAAAAACGGGGCAGCGAACGGGCCACGTCCTTGATCACACTGTGGATGCATGGCGGTCCAAGTCAGCTGGAGACCTGGGATCCTCATCCCGGTACGGCGATCGGTGGCCCGACACAAGCCATCGAGACCACCATTCCCGGCACGCAGATCGCTGCTCACTTGCCGCTGATGGCGGAGCAGTTGCAGCATCTCTCCGTCATTCGCTCGCTCGTCAGCAAAGAAGGCGATCACGAACGCGGAACCTACTTCGTAAAGACCGGCTACCGGCCCGACCCAACCGTTCGGCATCCGGCCATCGGAGCACTCGTGCCGTACGAACTGAAGAGTTCCTCGCTCGAGATTCCGGCCTACGTCTCTCTGGGCGAAGGACAATGGCCCGGTCGCGGAGGCTATCTCGGCGATGAGTACGACGCCTTCCGCATCTTCGATCCGGGGCAGGGGCTGCACAATATGCGTCCACGTGTCGGAGATCGTCGGCAGGACAGTCGGATCGAAGGGCTGTCGATGCTGTCTCAGTCGTTCCGGAGAGGCCGGGGGCAGCTGGCGGACAGAACGATGCACCAGCGAACCGTCGAACAGGCGCTGACGATGATGAACTCCGACCAGCTCAAGGCTTTCGAGATTGAAGAGGAGAGTGAGACCACTCGCAAGCAGTACGGCGACACTCGCTTTGGTCGCGGCTGCCTTGTCGCCCGGCGGCTCATTGAAACGGGAGTCCGTTCGGTGGAAGTCTCGCTGAGCGGATTCGATTCGCACGCCAACAACTTCGAAGCCCATCAGAACCGGGCCGCGGAACTTGATCCGGCCTTCGCGGCGCTCATCCAGGACCTGCGAGCACGGGATTTATACGACTCGACCATCGTCCTCTGCATCGGGGAGTTCGGACGCACGCCGCGAATCAATCCGCTCGATGGTCGCGATCACTGGCCGACCGGCTTCAGTACGGTCGTTGGCGGCGGGGGTTTGCGTTCCGGCGTCGTGATTGGCGAAACCGATCCGACGGGCGAGAATAAGGATCCCGCAGACCCGATCAAGGTTCAGGATCTGTACGCCACGATTCTCAGTCAACTGTCGATCGATCCCGACAAGGAACTGATGACGCCCATCGGCCGTCCGCTGTTTCTCTGTGAAGGAACGCCGCTGCCTCAACTCTTGCGGAGTTAGAGACGGAACACCGCCCCAGTCACGCGGCGTTACGGCGGTAGTCTTCGGCGAGACAGACCATCGCTTCGACCAGCAGTTGATCGGCCCGCTGCAGGATATGTCGCGAACTCCGGTTTCCAGTTCCGGTCAGAAGCGACTCCACCGCTCGAAGATGCACCGACAGCAGCTGCCCGGGCGAAGCCAATGTGGACCGAAACTCGGCGATCGCGTCCTTCAACTCCTGTTGACTACTTCGCAGACCGTCGAGGATCACCGTTTTCAACAGCTGATCGTAGCGTGGCTGGAACTGACTGAGTTCCGGCGTATCGGCTGGGGGAATTCCGAGGCTGGAGATCGGCGGTCTTTCTGGCCGTCCCGGTTCGGGGTGAACAATCTCATGCAATAGCCGATGCTGCTGCGACAGGATTAGCTCGGCTTCTTCGCGGTCTCGCTCTCTGCGAATGCGGAGCTCATTGCGGATGGCTCCAAGCTCCTGCTGCAGTGTTTGAGTGCGAATCGCCTGCTCGATTCGCAACCCGATCTCCGCTCCGAACCAGCCATTGCGGTCGATCGACAGGCACGCCTGATGACGTCGACAGATCGGTAACCAGTGCCCGACCTCCAGCTCTCCCGTCACGACGATAGCCGGCTGTAACTGCATTTCTTCCAGAGCGTGCAGTCCGCGTTCAATGTCGGCCGCTTGTGCCCGATCGGCTGAGATAACGAGGCAATTCCAGGCTTCCGTCCGCAGAAAGGGAAACGCTTCCGAGAATGTGGCGACCCACTGAGCTTCCGCCAATTGCAAGCCGCACGTCTCCAACTGCTGGAGGAGATGGCCCCAGTCCGGGCAGCTCGCGCCCACGGTCAGCACGTTGACGGGAACGGGATTCGATTCAGTTCGGACAGCCATGACTTCGGCAGACGTAGCGGAAGGATTGCAGTAAATGCGGTGGCTTAATCGATTTGCGACGGCCGGTCAATATGACTCCCGCATCTGATGTTGCCAAAAAGCAACAGACTCCTCCATTCGATGAGGCACCTACGATCTGCCTCCCCGTTCGAAAGTTCGCCGGCCAGATTGGATTGAGGGCTTCAACCACCCCTCCTCCCTCTTACCTTGATCGTCGACTCGTTGCCGACATTCCAGCCAGGCGGAAACACTGATCATGACCATCGCTTCGAACGCGAAGAATTCAAAAGCCCGAATTGGGACGTCGAGTGCCGTTGATCCAGTTGCTCCTGTTGTCTCCATCATCGTTCCGACGTTCCGGGAAGCCGAGAACCTGCCCGTTCTGATCCCGCAGGTCGCCGGCGCGCTCGAAAACTCTGGAATCACCTTCGAGATTCTGATTGTCGACGACAACAGTCCCGACGGGACGCCCGCGGTTTGTGATAAATTGGCCGAATCTTGGCCGGTGCGGCTGCTCGTGCGTACAACCGAACGTGGGCTTTCGAGTGCGGTCATCCACGGCATGCGGCACGCCACCGGTGATGTTCTGCTTGTCATGGATGCCGATCTGTCGCATCCGCCTGAGAAAGTCCCCGAACTGGTCGCCGCTATCCTCGAACAACAGGGCGACTTTGTCATCGGCAGCCGTTACGTCGTCGGAGGAACAACAGGCGACGACTGGAGCCTGTTCCGCTGGATCAATTCCCAGGTCGCCACCTGGCTCTCTCGCGGACTCACCAGCGCCAGGGATCCGATGGCCGGTTTCTTCGCGCTGCGACGCACGAGCTTCGAGAGCGCTGAAGCACTCAACCCGATTGGATATAAAATCGGGCTCGAACTGATGGTGAAGTGCGGTTGCCGCCACGTGAGTGAAGTGCCGATTCACTTCCGCGATCGCCTGCACGGCGAAAGCAAGCTCTCCTTGAAGGAACAGCTCAATTACATCCGTCATCTCGGGCGGCTTTACAAGTTTCAGCTCGGAAAGTGGTTCACGCCCCTCGCGTTTGCCGTTGTCGGGGCTTCCGGAGTGATTGTCGACCTTGCTTTGCTGACACTGTTGATGCTCTGGGTTCAGTTTCCCCTGGCTCGAGCCGGCGCCATTGCCGGGGCCATGACGTGGAACTTCGCGGGCAATCGCTGGCTCACGTTCTCGGACCGCCGTGGTGAATCGGCCTGGAAGCAGTATTTGAAGTTCTGCCTTTCCTGCTCGCTGGGAGCGCTGATTTCCTGGGGCGTTTCGACGGCCGTCTGGAACTACGCGGCTTCCGTAGTCCACTCTCCGATGGTCGCCGCGGTCGCAGGGATTCTGAGTGGATTCGCGTTGAATTATCTGCTGAGCAACCACTTCGCGTTCCGGCAGAATGAAACCGTCGTCGACTCCCCTGCGGTTGAGTCGGCGGAACTAACCGCTCAGGAAGCGCCAGCCGCTTTCGGCTCGAAGGTCGCCACGACGATTGGCGCGTTGTCGGTCCTGGTGATGGCCTGCGTTCTCTCCGGCTGGAGTCTGAACCGTCAACAAATTGACGGACCCGATCAGGCTCACAATGTGATGACGAGCATTTTCTTTCACGATATGGCCCAAGATCTCCCGTCGAATCCCGTCGGTTACGCCTTTGAATATCAGCGTCAGTATCCGGCTCTGGGGCTGACATTCTGGCCGCCTCTGTTTCATGCGACAGCCGGCACGATCATGCTCATAACCGGTCCGGACCTGTTTGCTGTCCGACTGACCATGGTTCTGTTCACGGCTCTGTTCGCGATCGCAATGTTCGCCAGCGTGCGTCGTGGAAACTCACTTCTATCGGCGGTGCTGGCAGTCGGCCTGGCGCTTTCGACAGCGGTGATGTTCGATCTGACGAACACGACCATGCTGGAAGTCCCTTCGATGGCCATGGCTTTTCTGGCCCTCTGGCTCTACCGGAATGTTACGACGCGTGGTAGTTGGACACACTGGACGCAGGCGGTGCTGGCCGGAGCGCTGTGTGCGGCGATCGCCTACACCAAACAGCCGGCCGTTTTCGTGCTGGCCGCAATGGGAATCGATCTGCTCGTCAGCCATCGATCTCTCCTCAAAGAGGCCCGAACCTGGATCGCTGCCGCAACGACCGTCGTTCTTATGTTGCCGCTGGCCGCGTTCACACTGAAGTACGGACGCGTCAACATCGCCCAGTCGATCGGAATTCAGGGCAACATCTATGTCGACCATCATCGTGTCGCCGACCGCTGGAGTCTGGAAGGCTGGACGTACTATCTCGAACTGATTCCGACACAGTTTGCCCTTCCCGTTCTTTTCTGTGCGGCTGCCGGAACGCTGCTGATCTTGAGCAGTCGCGATCGCCTCAAGCAGAACGGGCTGTGGCTCTGGTGCATCGTCTGCTGGTATCTGATGTTCTCGTACTTCGACAACAAACAAATTCGCTTCGTGGCCTACGCCACTCCGTTTCTGGCGATTCTGGCGACGACGTTCGCGAGCTGGTTGTCGACGAACATTCGTCTGGCTGGACTGGCCGCCATGATTGTTCTGGCCGGACTGGGAATCAACTCGGCTCGACTCAACGCGATGAACGCCCCACGCGGCTATGATGAGATGAAGCCTCTGCTGATGTCCTGCTCCGAAGAGAATGAACCGGGGAACCTCGGCTGCTTTGGCGAAGATCACCACCTCTTTACCGCTCAGCTCCGCCTGCTGGATTCCAGGCGGCAACGCTTCAATGTTCGAGGCGACGATGCACTGCGGGAATCGGACCAGTCGCTCGTCGCAGCCGCACGTGATTACCAGATTCGCTGGTTGATCATTCAGCCGGAATCCGAACCGGGACAGTCCGCCCTCGCGCAGATTCATACGCACCCGGGACTGTTCACGCCACTGTCCGATGAAATTGTTATGGACAATGGAGAGAAGTCGTTCGCGGTCCAGATGTTCCGTTTCAACGGCGAGCTTGCAACCGAGATGAAGTCGATCGCGCTGAAGAGCCAGATGCTGGGAATCGCCGCCGACTGACCTCTGACAAATTCGCTACGGCATCGGCGCGAACAGCGGACCGTTTTCGGGTGATCCTTCAAACGTTCGCGGCGGCACGCTGTTATCCGGGACGGGTGTCAGCGAGTTAGGGATCGGCGTGACCGGCTGATTCGACGGGACGGGCGATTGCAGCGGCACTGCCGTGTCAGCCAGAACGAAGCTCGCAATCAACCAGCCGTTGCCCGAGTTCAACTCGGCGGCGCGGAACGCCTTTCCGGGGAACTTCTCCTGCGGCAGCGGAATTGTCCGCGGCAGATGCATCGGTTGCAGCTGAGCTTTGAGTTGCGATGCGATCGCACTTTGAGTCAACCCCGGCGGCTCGGGGTTCCCCTCTTTGTCCTCTTCAAAGACATCCACACCGACAGTCCGGAAGACAATGTGACTGTCGTCGAAGCTCGCGGAGATTTTCAGATGGATCTGCTGAATCTCAGTACCAGGAAGGTTTCCCGCCTGAAACGTCCCTCTCAACTGCAGCGACAGATGATCTTCCTCAAACAGCGCGACCAGCGGGGCCGTTTCGGCAAAGCGAAAATCGATTGGCACCGGGAACTGCTGCTGACTGGAGACATCCTCGTCGGTGTAGGCGCTCAGAAAACGGTCGACGATCGCCTTCAGATTATTCAGCGAGATGACCCGCCCGGCCAGAGAACGTTTCGCGGCAATCGTCGCAAACAGACTTTCGTGCAGATGCACTTCGAGATCGCTTTGTGATGTCGACGGCGCGGGGACGATGTTCGGATCGACTGACTGCGACAGATCCGGCAAGGGAACCGCGACGTTGAAAGGAATCATCTTCTCGGTGAGTCGGTAATCCCAGTAAAGACGATCGGCTGAGGAAAAGGCCGACTTCTGCTGAGGCGCGACGTTCCAGTCTTCGAGCCGGGCCCAGAGATCGTTCTGTAGCGAGCGATCGGCTTCGGAAAGCTGGCGGTCAAACTCGCTGTCGAGTTGCGGCTGCAACTTATCAAGCATTCGCTGCCCGGCAATCATGTTCGATTGAGGCGTCCGGGCGACGGCAGCGTTGTAGGCAATGCGGTCGGCGAGACGTCCGAAGATCGGCAGCCGGCCCTGCGGAGTGCGCGCATTCATCACCCGCTGATTGGGCATAACCTGAATCACGGCCTTCTGGGTGAGAATCTTTTCGCCATCGAGAAGGACAGGCTTCGTGGCCGTGAAGACCGAATTGCCCTGCTGCAGAACCTCCGCCTGCGCGGTCCGGGCGGTGATCGTCGACTCGACGTGACCATTGACGATGAAGAGGAACTTCGCCCCCTCCTGACTCGGCTGGCAATCGATATCGACCCGGGTCTGGGTTGTCTGGAGGCCATCGATAACCGCTCCCGGGACAACTTCCTGCACGGGCGAGCTGTTCACATCCTGCCGGGCAAGAAGCGTTTTCAAAGCCTGCTCAGAGAATTCGAAATGCACTTCGCCCTGATAGGCGGCACGATAATCGACGGGAGGCTCGGCAGCCGGAGGAACAAACGAATTTGGCGGCGGTGGACCCGGCACGGCTGCCCCGGGTGGCCCCATGGGAGGATAGGGACGCTGCGGCCGTGGAATCGGAAACTGACCCCAGAGGCGAATCGGTGCGACCAGCGTGACGACCAGGACCAGGAGCAATGTGCTCCCTTGAAAACGTGTGAGTCTGAGATTCGGGCAGCACACGATCATGATTCCTTCCGGTCGGTGCACGAACGTAATGAGCAGTTTTACAGTATCGGCGGCCTTGCCGATGGATTCTCTCATCCGACTGCTGTCTGTCTCGGCTGTTACAGGCCGTTCCCTCAATTTTTAGTAACTGTTCCCGATGAAAGGCTTGTACAAATCGCGGGACGACTCTATCCTCTCGGTTTCTTCTGCGGGACGTAAGTTTAGCTCCGCTCCCAATTGCGTCGAGCCCAATTTCTCCTGCGAAGCCGGTGATATTGTCCCCAGCGATTGCCGGAACGGAGTGACCAGCAGGTCGTGCAACAACGAGGAGAGTCCTTGTTGATCGCCGGGTAGACACACAGATTTTCACAGCAGATTTTTATCTCACAAAGTCGAACAGCAATGTCAGATGATCCCAAATTGGCAGCTCAGCGTCGCGAATCGCTGGGCAGTAGTGCGACCAAAAAACTTCGTCGCGAAGGTCTGATCCCAGGCAATATCTACGGTCACAAGGAAGAAACGATCGCGTTTGCTGTCTCTTCTGACACCTTGAACCCGATTATTGCCTCCGGCCACAAAGTGGTCGACTTTTCCCTGAATGGCAAGGAAGAGAAGGCCATTATTAAGGACGTTCAGTGGGACACCTTCTCCCAGTTCGTTCAGCACTTCGATCTGCTTCGCGTCGACGCCAACGAACGCGTCAGCACTGAAGTCGAGATCGTGGTTCGCGGTATCGCTCCAGGTGTCCTGGCCGGCGGCATCCTCGAACAGACTCACCACTACCTGCCGATCGAATGCCCCGTCATTCGTCTGCCGGAACAGATTATCATCCGCGTGACCGATCTCAAACTCGGTCAGGCCGTGCACGTCAGCGATCTCGATCTTCCGAAAGACTGTTCAACGACTCTTCCGGGTGAAGAAGTTGTTGTTCACATCGTCGAACCGCGGAAAGCCCCGGTCACAGACGAAGAAACCGAAGGCTCAGCTGAGCCGGAAGTTGTCGGAGCCGACAAGGACGCCGACGAAGAGTAATCATCGCCGTTCTTCACTTTTTCGAAGATGGCTCGCCCGGCAGCGTGATCTGATCGACCTCGCCGCAGGAATTCCTCCCGGGAACTCCCTTGCGGCGATTCGAGTTTACCGGCGAGCGTTCAGATCCTCCGAGCACCGGTTATGAAAGCAGTCGTTGGCCTTGGAAATCCCGGACGCCGGTATCAGGGAACACGACATAACATCGGTTTCCTGGTCCTGGATGAACTGGCACGGCGTCACGCCGCCAGCCCGTCGTCCTTGCGACACGACTCGGAGATCAAAGAGATTTTCCTGGGAGGCGAGAAAATCGTTCTCGCTGCCCCGCAGACATATATGAACTTGAGCGGATCGGCAGTCGCCAGCCTGGTGAACTTTCACAAGTTGCCCCTGGAAGACCTGCTGGTCATCTCAGACGACCTGAATCTGCCTCCTGGACAACTTCGCCTCCGGGCTTCCGGTTCCAGTGGCGGGCAGAAAGGTCTCAAAGACATCGCCCTGCGACTCGGGACGGAGGATTTTGCCCGACTGCGTTTTGGCATCGGGCGTCCGAGTGGTCCGATGGACATCTCGGCATACGTCCTGCAGAAGTTCAGCGGAGATGAAGACGACATCATTCAGGAAGCGATCCAGCGAGCAGCCGATGGCGTGGAACTCTGGATTCAATCCGGAGCGGTGGAAGCCATGAATCGCGTTAATCAGAAGGCGTAACGCCCGAGGTCAGGATTCTGGTAGGTCCGAAGATTGATTCTACAGCGAATTTCGCTAACCTAACGTTTTGCGAACGCCGCAAACGAATAACGATTTGATCAGGGCCGAGCTGGTAACAGACTTCGCATCGGTTGTGAATAAGGTCCCCGAGGGGACGTGGACAAGTGGAGTCCCTCAGGGGACAAGGAAACGATTGGGGAGAGACACGTTGGCACTGCGCAGTTATGAAATCATGTTTCTGCTGGACAGCGGAAAATACGCAACGGATCCAGATGGCGTAACTGCCGAGATTCACGGGATGCTCGAGAAAATCGGAGCAGAAATCGTGACGGCTCGTCCCTGGATGGATGGCAAACTGGCTTACCCGATCGAAGGGCACCGCAAAGGTCTGCACTATCTGACCTACGTCAAAGCCGACTCGAACGAAGTGCCGAAGTTGCAGCGTATGTGTCGCCTGAGCAACGTCGTGCTCCGCTACATGTGCATCGTTCCGCCTGAACAGCTGTTCGAGCCGATGTCTCACGCTCTGCTTGACGAGCACGCCAGCCACGGCCATTCCGAAGAGGGAGAAGGCGGCAGCGAAGAGGGCGAGAAGAACGAAAAAAGCGAGAAGAGCGAAGAGAACAAATCAGAAGAAGCCGCAAACGCCTGATCTGTTCCTGCTGCTCATTGAAGACCGGATCGGCCCGTCGAACAGACGCTTTGCCACGAGGCACTCGCGTTTCTCACGGGCAACGTACGGAGAACCAGGAGCTCAACCATGGCCAGCTTTAACCGGGTCATCCTTGTCGGAAACCTCACACGCGATCCACAGGTGCGTTACACCACCGGTGGAACGGCCGTCAGTGAGATTGGATTGGCCGTCAACCGTCAATGGTTTGACAAACAGTCGAACCAGAAGCGGGAAGAGACCACCTTCGTCGACGTCACACTTTGGGGACGCCAGGCGGAAGTGGCCGGCGAATATCTGTCCAAGGGACGCCCCGTGCTGATCGAAGGACGACTCCAGCTCGATCAGTGGGAAGACAAACAGTCGGGTGAGAAGCGCAGCAAACTTCGCGTTGTCGGTGAGACAATGCAGCTGCTGGGCGGACGTGGTGAAGGCGGCGGTGGTGGTGCAGGTGGCGGCGGACGTCCCGCGGGATCTCAGCGATCTCAAGGGGGCGGAAGCTCGGCTCACTCGTCTCGCGACGATGACATGCCCCCTTCTCCAGTCGACTCCTTTTACGACAGTGGCCCCGAAGACGACGTTCCGTTCTAAAGAACGGCCGAAAAACGACGACGGGAACCGAAGAGACAACAATTTTCGCTGCGTGTTTGCCGATTTCAGGGAAGAACTCAGGAAGACGCGACCAGGCAGATCTATCGATACTTTTACAATCCAGACGTTCAAGGTGTGATTATGCGTCAAGTCAAACGTAGACCAGTTTATTCGCCACGCACCCGAGGTGCGGTCGAATTGCTGCTGGCAGAAAACGTTCCCTCTCTGGGTGAGCAGGGCGAAATCGTTCGCGTGAAGCCGGGTTACGCTCGCAACTACCTGCTGCCTCACGGACTGGCCACGATCGCCACCGATGAAAACAAGAAGGCTGTTGAAGAGCACCGTGCTCGCCTCCAGGAAGTCGAGAAGCAGCGTAAGGGCGGTGCCCGCAAGCTGGCCGAATCGGTCTCCAAGTACTCGGTGACCCTGGAAGCGAATGCCAACGAAGAAGGCCACCTGTACGGCTCCATTCTGGGTGCCGACATCAGCAAGGCCCTGATCGCCGCTGGTTATCCGGTTGAGCCGGAACACATTCGCCTCGACGGTCCGCTCAAGGAACTGGGCATGTACACCGTTAAGCTGCAGCTGCACCCCGAAGTCAGCTCAGACGTCAAAGTCTGGGTGGTGCCCGTCAGCAGCCGAAAGTAAGCATCGACTGTTTGCCGCGGCACGTCGCCTGAACTGACGATGCCCGGACCAGTCGCAGAGAATCCGGGGTGTCGACTCTCTCAGGGATCGACATCCCTTTTTTACGCCCTCAGCGAATACCGAATCCGTTTTCGGACCTCGGCCAACACCGGGGTTGCTGAGTGCCGAAGTCGCCTCGACTTGCAGGAGCGTCCATGTCGACCGACACAAAACAGAATGCGATGCAGAGCCTGACCAGCATGCGTCCTCCCAGCAATGTGGATGCTGAGAACAGTGTTCTCGGCTGCCTGATGCTGGTGAATGATACCGTCGATCAGGTGCTCGGCATCCTGCATGTCGACCAGTTCTACGACGATCAGAACCGCCGGATCTTCGGTACGATCACCGAGATGTACGAGCGGGGTGACCGCGGCATCGATGCGGTCACGCTCGCCAACGAGCTGAGCAAACGCGGTTCTCTCGATTCGGCCGGCGGTGTCGCCAAGTTGCTCGAAATCATGGAGACGGTGCCCCACGCCGCCCATGCCGAGTACTACGCGAAAATTGTTCGGGAAAAGTGGCTCCAGAGGCAGCTCATTTACACCTGCAATGAGATCCTGAAGGAAGCTCACCACTCGCCGGACGATATCAACGATATTCTCTCCCGCTCCGAGCAGAAGATCTTCCAGATCGCCGAGCAGCAGGAATCGCTCAGTCGGATCGACATGCGATCGATCCTCATGGAAACCTGGGACCGCATCAACAGCCGCCGTGACCAGGAAGGAACCGTTAGTGGACTTCACTCCGGCTTCCTCGGACTCAATGAACTGACAAGCGGCTATCAGCCTTCGGAACTCATTATTCTTGCCGCCCGCCCTTCCATGGGAAAAACGGCGTTTGTCTGTAACTCGACCCTGGCCGTTTCCGGCATCGCCAAGAGTGGGGTCCTGCTCTTCAGTCTCGAACAGTCGAAAGCGGAGCTTGCCGAACGTCTGCTCTGTATCCACGCCCGCGTCGATGGTCACAAGGTTCGTCAGGGTAATCTCGACGAGATGGATCACCATGCCCTGCTGGAAGCATCGACCGAACTGAGCCAGTTCCCGATTTACATCGACGACGCCCCCGGACGAACCATGTCCCAAATCGCGGCGGTTTCACGTCGTATGAAGCGCCAGCACGATATCGGCATCGTGATCATCGACTACCTGCAGCTCATCGAAGCCGAGGACAAGAATCAGCCTCGTGAACAGCAGATTTCGTCGATCACCCGGCGACTGAAGTTCCTGGCCAAGGACCTCGATATTCCGGTGATCGCTCTGGCCCAGTTGAACCGAGGCGTGGAACAGCGGGAAGACAAACGACCGCGACTGGCCGACCTGCGAGAATCGGGGGCCATTGAACAGGATGCCGACGTCGTAATGTTCCTGCATCGTCCGGAAGCCTACGATCCGGAGGACCGCCCGGGCGAGGCGTTCGTGATTGTCGCCAAGAACCGAAGTGGTCCGATTGGTGACGCCCACCTGACCTGGGTGAAACAGCAATTGCGATTCGCCGATTACAGTCCATTGTCTCAGCCCGAAGGGGGATGGGTCGATGACGGCTTCTGATTCCCCATCGGACAAAGCCATGCCGGAAGAACGATTCGCCAGTCTCGACAGCCGGGCCGCGATGGTAACCGGCTCGTCATCGGGCATCGGTCGAGCCATCGCGCTGGAACTCGCCGCCGGCGGAGCCGACGTGATTGTCCATTACAACAGCAACCGCGATGGAGCCGAGGAAACGGCCAGGCAAATCCGCGATTGCGGACGAAGAGCGGTTCTGTTGCAGGCCGATCTCAGCAATGAAGCCGCCGCCGGGACACTCGTCGAGGATGCCTTCACGGCTTTTCCTCAGCTCGACATCTGGATCAACAATGCCGGCGTCGATCTGCTGACTGGCGAAGCTCGTGACTGGCCCTACGAGACCAAACTGCAGCGTCTTTTCGAAATCGACGTGCGGGGCACGGTTCTGCTTTCAAAATCGGCCGGCAAGCGGTTCATGGAATCGAAGCGAGGCACGATCATCAACATTGGCTGGGATCAGGCCGAACGGGGCATGGAAGGCGATAGCGGTGAACTGTTCGCCACGGCCAAGAACGCCATTATGGGCTTTTCCCGCTCCCTGGCTCTTTCGCTTGCTCCGGATGTTCGCGTGAACTGCGTCGCCCCGGGATGGATTCGCACCGCGTGGGGGGAAGGCGCCGGCAATACGTGGCAGGAGCGGGTTCTTCGAGAAACGCCGCTCAAACGCTGGGGGACTCCTGAAGATATCGCCCACTGCGTGCGGTTTCTGGTGTCCGTTGAGGCGAACTATCTGACCGGGCAGGTGTTCTACGTTAATGGCGGGGCCGAACGCTGACCCGGCCCGCGGAACGCAGCCTGAATTACCCGGCCGCCGGAACGACCGGGTTGTGCGTCGATGCTCGTACAGCTAAGGAATGACGCTTACGGCAGGATACGTTTTTCGAGAATTCTCTGGTGCATCTCATACCGTTTCTGCATCCGCTCGATGGAGTACATGCGGATCAGCCGACCTTTGTAGAGCAGCCGATTCTGCTCGTCGCGGGAAATTTCGTCACCCACTTCCCGCATGGCCATTCCGGCGTACAGCTGGGCAAAGGTGATTGGATCGACGCCATTCCCCTGCTCCAGATCTTCGATGGCGTCGCCGCCGCCGGTGAGAATCAGGAACGGATTCATTGGGACAGCTGCCGGATTGTAGCGTCCTTCGAGTCGCAGCGTTTCCATGGCCTGGGTGAGAGCTTCTGAGGCCATCTGGATCTGCTGGACGGTTTCGTTCGCCAGCGGGATCGCCTGATTTTGCTCGTCTTCATTGGTGGACGGAGGCTGAGCCGCGGTGTGCGACGGCTGCAAAATGTCCGAAGTTCCCAGGAAATATCCGATTCCGACCAGTGCCAGGGAACAGACGAGCCGCTGAACCATTGATTGAGACATCACGCGCATCACCAGACACCTTAACTCAGAAGTTGCAAAGCAGACTGCATACAAAGATCATGCACCGTGCACATATCGTGACGTGCGGACCGACTGCTTGCAACCCGAACCTGAGTCACCGGGGCGGGATATTTGCGTGTCCGGAACTCCTGCCGTTACAGGCAGATCCGTTCCATATAGTCGATCAAACTTTGCACGGCTGCCGGGACTTCCCGTGTGTGTCCCGCCTTGCAGATCGTTTCGAGGCGATGGGCGACGTCGGTGAGACCGGGATAGCCATAGCCCCCTCCGGCTCCTTTGAGTTGATGAGCGATGCCTTTGAGCATGGCAACATCTCCTTCTTCAAGGTTTGCCAGCAGTTGCATCCGTCGTTCCGGAAGTGCGCCAACGAAGTATTCGAGCAGTTCCTGAAAGTCTTCGTCTGCGGCGTACAGTGACCGTACAGGCGTAGACTGCAAGCTGGCGGAATCGGCGATCTTCGACGTTACTTGAGAATCAGTCAGCATTTGTGAGTTCCCCTCAACTCAGATAATGCACCGCCAGCCAGGCTGACGAACCGGCTCGGGACGAGTCCCAGGCTCGGCCATGGTTCTTGACAGGACCGCTCAGCCCTGCACGCATCTCAAACATAGGCCGAAATTGGTGCGTCGGACGATGACATGCGGAAATCCCCTGAAAACAAATACTGATTCTGCACTTCGGGCCCCAGATGGCGAACAACCCCTGTGTCTCAGACGGCACAACCGACAGCATCCGATCTTGACCTTGAACGGACGATTCTCCTATTAGTCCGCTTCCATTCTGATTGCCACATTCTCTCCAGTCCTGCCTCAATGCGTCTGTTACAGCGATACATCACGCTCGAGCTGCTACGCGTCTTCGTCATGGTCCTGCTGGCCATTTCGATTTTGCTGGTCTTCGTTGGCGTGTTCCAACAGGCGACCGAAAACGGCCTGGGGCCAATGGAAGTGCTGCAGATCCTTCCCTATGTGATCTACAGCCTTCTGCCGATCACCATTCCGGCCACCATGCTGCTCACGGTAACGGTCGTGTATGGACGCATGTCGGGAGACCAGGAACTGATTGCCGCCCGAGCCGCAGGCATTAATCTCCTCTCGCTGCTCTGGCCTTCCCTGCTAATGGGAGCCTGCCTGAGCGTCGGATCACTCGTCCTGACCGACCAGGTCATTCCCTGGTCGATCGACAAGATTCAGGAAACCGTGCTCCTGAAGATGGAAAAGATCTTTCTCGATCAGCTTCGCAGCGATCACCAGTTCATCGACGCCAATGGCGGGCTGGTCATCACCGTGATGGACATCGATGACAAGACGCTCGTCAAGCCGACAATTCGCTACACGACCAAGAACGGACGCACGTTTACCATCCAGGCCGACTCAGCCAACATTCATTTCAACCTGCAGGAGCGGCTCGCCAAGATTCGCGTCGTCGGCGGATATATCCACATGTCTGACGGACGGGGCGCGTGGATTCGTGAAGAAGAATATCCGTTCCCGTTGCCGATGATCGACAAGCAACGCAAGGCGCGTCACATGGCCGCTCAAGACATCACCACCGAGCTGGCCAGATTGAAGGACGTCGAAGAGTATCGGACGTCCGAGCGGGCAATTTCAGCCGCCATGAGTCTGACGACCGGACGTTTCGAAGAGTTCACGATGCAGGACTTCACAGACCTGATTCAGGGCGAAATGGTCGATACGCAACGGCGGCATAAGCTGGCGGCCGAATATCACGGGCGATTCGCGATGGCGGGCAGCTGCTTTTTCTTCGTCCTGGTGGGGAGTCCGTTCTCAATCATTCAGGCCAAGAAACAGTTTCTCACCACGTTCTTCATCGTGTTCATGCCAATCGTGTTCATTTACTACCCGATGGTCATGCTCTCAATGAACCAGGCGAAGAATGGCACTCTCGATGCCGCCTGGGTCATGTGGGTCGCCAACGCGGTCACAGGTGTCGTCGGTCTGTATCTGCTCCGCAGGGTGATGCAGAACTAGAGCGGAGCCGAGAACCTGCTGCCACGCGACCCGGCCGGTTGGACTCTAGATCCCCCGCCGGCCGAATCGACTCCAGTTGACTACGTATCCCGACAGAGCACAACGATCGATCGATCGCGAACTTCGTAGGTCGGCTTGTCCAGAACCTGCCAGCCTGCCGGTTCAGCGATGTCGTGAGGGGACTCGAGAGCGGTATCGATAATCCGCTTCCAGGTGATGGCGGAGCCTTCCATGATCTTGAAGTCGACCGGATTCGGCGAGCCGTTGATCATCACGTACAGGTCCCGACAATCGTGCTGCGTTCCAATCAGACTGAACGCCAGCACCTGAGAATTCGCACTCAGATCGCAATGCCCTTCTGGTCCGTACCAGCTGACTTCGTTCCGCCAGAAGCGGGACCGGCAGATGGAATTGAAAGACTTCCGGAACTCAATGATGAGTTTCGTGAACCGGAAGATATCACCGAACTGTTCTTTGCGGGACCAGTCGACCCAGCTCGTTTCGTTGTCCTGGTTGTAGGCGTTGTTGTTCCCATGCTGGGTCTGCATGAACTCATCGCCCATGCGAATCATCGGGGAGCCATTAGAGATCATCAGCAATGTCAGAAAATTCTTGACCTGCCGCCTCCGCGTGTGCATGACTTCGACGGGAGTTTTCTCTTCTCCTTCGTGACCGCAATTCCACTTGAACTCATGCGAGCCATCCCGATTCTCCTCGCCGTTGTCCCAGTTGTATTTTCCGTGATAGGTGACCAGGTCATTCAACGTGGAACCATCGTGAGATGAGATGTAATTCACCGACTGCCAGGGCCGACAGGAGTGCTGAATGTCATCGGGGAACAGATCGGCACTCCCGTAGATCCGGGTCATGAGTTCGGGAACCATGCCGCGTTCGCCGGCGACGAATCGCTGCAACGCATCGCGATAGCGCCCATTCCACTGCATCCACAGCCAGCCGGGGAACGAATAGCCGAGCTGATAGGTTCCGGCCGCGTCCCATGGTTCGGCGATCAACCGCACGTTGAGGAAGTCTTCGGCTGTGACGATCTGCGAAAAGATTGGCGGTCGATCCATCGAGATTGAACCATCGCTGCGGCGGGCGAAGATCGATGCGAGATCGAAACGGAACCCGTCGACATGCATCTCGTCCCGCCAGTACTTCAGGCTGTCGACGATCAGCTTTTTCACCGCCAGCCTGTTCGCGTCGAGCGTGTTGCCGCAACCGGAGAAGTTCGCGAAGTCCGCCTTTCCGTTCGCGCCGGGGGTCGGCATGTAATACATCGCATTGCCGATTCCCTTGAAGCTGTAGTTCGGGCCGCGATCGTCGCCTTCACAGGTGTGGTTGTAGACCACGTCGAGAATGACTTCGATGCCCGCTTTGTGCAGTTCACGCACCATCGTTCGGAATTCATCCCGGACATCGCGGCTTTCGTGGTTCATCGCGTATTCGTGATGCGGCGCGAAGAAGTTCAACGGCATGTAACCCCAGTAATTCCCTTCGGCCGGGTCGTACTGGAAGACCGGCATCAGCTCGACAGCCGTCACGCCGAGATCACGAAGATGTGGAATCTTGTCGACAATACCCGCGTAGGTGCCGCGTCGGACTTCAGGGACCCCGGAGTTCGGATTCTGTGTGAAACCGCGAACATGCATCTCGTAAATCACGAGATCGGAATCGTGGCGAATATAGTGATCATCACCCCAGTCGAACGCATCGTCGGTGTCGATCACCCCGAGTGGCGCTCGGCCGATGTTGCAGCCGGGCTTCTTGGCCAGCTCCCGGTCGAAGTCGGGCGGGAAGTGGACCGCGCGGGCGTACGGATCGAGCAGGAGCTTGTCGAAGTCGAAACGATGGAACCCCGCCTCGTTCTTCTGAGGGCCGTCGACCCGGTATCCGTAGTAGAAGGCTTTCGGCGCTCGCGACTTCGGAATGCGGCAATGCCAGACCGGTCCGGACTTATTGGCGAAGTGATCGAACTCGTACACCAGCTCCGGGGTGTAGTAGTCGTCCTGGGAGAACAGCATCAGAAGGACCCGGGATGCCTTTTCGGCATACAGCACGAAATTCCAGGCTTCCTGCTTTTCAATCCAGCTGACTCCGGGTGGATCGTGCCAGCCCTCCGTCTGATGCCAGTTAATCATCGTGTTCCACTTCACTGTTTTGGCTGCGAACGTTGTCCTGTCAGTCATGCACCATAGATGACTTGCGGCCAGTTCACCAGTTCGCAATGATGGATCAATGACCGGCCATATGAAAACAAGGAGCCGTTCATTCCCGGTTTCGCCCCGTCCTGCACCCTGTTCCACGGATATCGGAATATGCGACTTCTCGCCTTCACTCTTACAGTGCTCACCCTGGTTCCGTTCGCATCCTCGCTGGCTGCTGATCGTCCGAATATCGTGTGGATCACCAGTGAAGACAACGGCATCGAGCTCGGCTGCTATGGCGACGATTATGCCACGACACCGAACATCGACGCGTTTGCAAAGATGGGAATGCGGTATTCCACCTGCTGGTCGAATGCCCCGGTTTGTGCCCCGGCCCGGACGACCATTATCTCCGGCATGTACCCTCCCAGCATGGGAGCGCAGCATATGCGGTCGCATCTGAACATGCCTCAGGCGTTGAAGATGTTCCCTCAGTATCTGCGCGAAGCCGGCTACTACTGCACGAATAACAGCAAAGAGGACTATAACCTCGAGAAGCCGGGCGAAGTCTGGGACGAGAGCAGCCGCAATGCGCACTGGAAGAAGCGGGAAGGTGACCAGCCGTTCTTCGCCGTCTTCAATCATACGATCAGTCACGAAAGCCAGCTGCGGAAACGACCGCATTCGGCCATTCACGATCCGGCCGGCGTCACGGTTCCGAAGTATCACCCCGATACACCCGAAGTGCGACAGGACTGGGCTCAGTATTACGACAAGCTGACCGAGATGGATGAGAAGGTCGGAAACAACATCAAGGAACTGAAAGACGGCAACCTGCTCGAAGACACCATCATCTTCTATTACGGGGATCACGGCTCGGGCATGCCGCGGCACAAGCGCTGGCCCTACGACAGCGGGCTGCATGTGCCAATGATCGTCTACTTCCCGAAGAAGTACGAGCATCTCGCTCCCGAAGAATATTCGGCTAATGGTGTCTCGGAACGACTCGTGAGTTTCGTGGATCTGGCTCCGACGGTGCTGAGCATCTGCGGGATCGAGCCTCCGAAGATGCTGCAGGGTTCAGCCTTCGCCGGGAAATTCGCCACCGAAGACCCCGACTACATCTATGGGTTCCGCGGACGCATGGATGAACGCATCGACCTGGTTCGCAGCGTGCGGAATGAGCGTTTCGTCTACCTCCGTCAGTTCCAGCCGCATCGTCCGTATGGCCAGTTCGTGCATTACATGTTCCAGACCCCGACCACGCGAGTCTGGTATCAGATGCATCTCGACGGCAAGCTGACACCGGAACAGGATCACTTCTGGCAAACCAAACCGGTGGAAGAACTGTACGACGTCGAAAACGATCCGGACGAAGTGAACAATCTCGCCGGTGATCCGGAATACAGAGACACGCTGAAAAAGATGCGAAACGCGCTCTTCAGCCACATGAATTCCACGCAGGACCTGGGCATCATTCCGGAAGCGGAACTGCATGCCCGCGTGCCCGAGGGATCGCCATACGACGCCCAGCGAAACGGACAGCTGCTGGACAATTACGGCGAAGTTCTGTTCGCGGCCGCTGCTGCTTCGCAGGCCCCGGTTGAATCGGCGACCAAAGAAACCATCCAGATGGCGTTCTCGCATCCCGAGAACACGGTTCGGTACTGGGCCTGCCAGTGGGCCTTGATCAACAAGGAAGATGGCGTGTCTCGCTCGCGGGATCAGCTGCTTCGACGTCTCGATGATGAGTCGTCGAGTGTCCGCGTCGCGGCAGCCGAAGCACTCGGACAGTACGGCAGGAAAGAGGACCTGCAGAAGTCGCTGGATGTGCTCGTTAAAGCCGCCAATCTGGAAGAGAGCGATGTCTACACGGCGATTGCTGCCTTGAACGCCCTCGACAACCTCGATGACAAAGCGTCATCGGTCCGTGATCAGATTGCGGACCTCCCCGCCAAGGTCAAGAAGATGCCGCCGCGTACCGATTCGTACGTGCCGCGACTTCTGCAGAAAACGCTGGCCGACCTGGATGGTGAACCGCTGCCGTAAACTTCTTTGAATGGGATCGCCCCCGTTGCATCCGTAACCGGGGTTGATTTGGCTTGCTGAAGCGCGGGATAGCCTCGTTTGAAAGCCGAAGGAAGAGCCTTCCACGATTACCGATAAGGCCATATCGATCGGCATGCTTGCCCTGCTTCGCGATGCAAGCATGGCACCCTCAAAGCATAACTCTACCAGAGTAGACCGCAAAACGATTTGTAGGCTGGGAAAGCCGCCAGGTGTATCCCAGCAATTGTCCTCGCTACTGAGCTACAGTTTCGCGTCGCCCAACGGACTGAGCCAGCATCACTTCAACTTGAGGTGGCTGTCCTTGATCAGGAAGAACGTAACGGGCGGAACGATCAGGACCAGGCCGACGAAGAAGCTCCAGCGGGGAAGCAGGTATTCCTTGATCACAAACTGGTCAACGACAGCTGCGCCGATGGTTGCCCAGCAGAGGATGATGTAGCCGAGCATTTTCTTCTCACGCTTCTCGGCATCAGACATGTCTTCGACCGGCTTCGCCGTGCCGGTCTTGGTCGACCTGGATTTCGACTTCTTACCGCCGCCGGACACGTTCTGGATCGCGACGGCTTCGTCCCGGGCTCCCGGGGCGTAGTACTTGGCGATGGCCTGATTAATCTGCAGCGGCGTCGCGATCACCGCTCGCATCGGCTTACCGAAACGCAGACGGAATTCGTCTTCCAGCTCATGGTCAGGTTCATCCGTGGCTGCGATCAGCACGACATCGTCGTCGACGAACAGCGGCAGGATGGAATACCGTTTGACCAGTTTTCGAGGGACCTGGTCGAGTACATTGTCGTCCGGCAACGTCGATTCCAGATCGACAAAGGGGCGTCCGAGTTCCTGGGCCAGAGCCTCGGCGGCTTTGTCCGGAGTGGCGAGCTTCATCTGCACGACGGCATCGCGGTGCGTGAGCCCACGACGATCGGCAAATTCCTTGATCTCGGAGATCTGACCTTTGCTGATCTCGCCATTCACAGCCAGATACCGCAGCAGCGGCTGACCACCGCTCGTTTCCGGCTCCGCGAATTCGCGGCCCAGACTCTCATCATATTCGCGTTTACGATGCGTGTCAGTCAGGCAGAGCATCGCCTTGGCCAACTCGTTGAGCAAGTCCTGCGACTCGATCATGTAGTCCCCGGTGGCGTACTGCCGAACCAGCGCGTTCAGCTTCTTGTAGTGCCCCCGAATTTTCTCGGGATCATCTTCAAAATCGACCAGCCGAAGCAGCTGGTAGTGGTTGGGCGGGCGAAATTCTTCCGGAATGCCAAGCCACTGCTTGTAGACATCGATTGCCACGACAGATCACTCCCTGAAAGCAAACTGGACGGCCGAAACCGTCCAGTTCGTGAAGAGACAGCGAATTTATTCGACCGAGTATTCGGAGGCGAGGACCTGCATCGCATCGACTCCACCGGAGTCGAGTCCGGAATCCCGGACGATTTGCGTGGCCGCCTCGTTGTTCCCCGTCAGCTCGCGAGCAGTCGCGTTGATACGGCCGCTCGAGTCGTAGCTGTAGGTCACTTCGACAGGAGAGTTTTGCGGCAGATTCGGTGGCAGGTCGACGATCCGGAAATCGCCGATCAGCGTACAGGCGGAAGGATCCTTGGCTTCCCCTTCGAGGATGTGCACATGGATCGATCGCTGATTCGGAGCATTGGTCACGAACCGTTGAGACACGCTGAATGGAATCTGCGTGTTCTTGGGGATCATGATGTGATTGATCTTTCGCGAACGCTCATTGGGATCGGTGATCTTGATCCCGAGTGAGTGCGAGTTAACATCGGCCGTTTCAACGGACTGCAGTCGATCGATCGCCGCCTTGGCCATTCGCGATTCTCCGCCGGTCACCCGGGCTTCGAGAATGGCGGCGTGGATTGCAGCGCCCTGGGACACGGCTTCTTCTGGAGAAACATCGCGGGACGGCTCGCGTCCCCCCACTTCTTTAAGCATGAGTTCGACAGCCGGCATGTAAGTCGAACCACCGACCAGGACGATGTCATCGAGCTGCCCCGGTTTGACGCCGGCCTGCTGCATCACCAGCTCGGTCGTGTCGCGGGTTCGCTGCATCAGGTCGCCGGTCATCCGCTCGAAGTCGGACCGGGTCAGAGCCACCGTCAGCGTTTTGCCCTGGTAGTACAGACTCACGGGAACCTGAGAGTTCTGGCTCAACTGCCGCTTGGCGTCTTCACACTCCTGCGTGAACTGCAGCAGAGTCTCGGGATCTTCGCGAGGATCGCTGCCGTGCTTCTGCAGGTACTGCTCGGAGACATGGTCGACGATACGCCGCGTCCAGTCGAGACCCCCGAGCATCACGTCCCCGTCGGTTGCGAGCACTTTGAAGTTCGTCGGCGTGTACTGCACGACGGTCACGTCGAACGTACCACCCCCGAGGTCGTAGACCATGATCGTCTTGGGCTTGGAATCTGGCTTCTTGATGCCGAGTTCGCCCTTCATCCAGGCATAGGCCAGCGTGGCCGCCGTTGGCTCGTTGATAATATCGACCACGTTCAGACCGGCGATTCGACCGGCGTCCTGTGTCGCCTTACGACGAACGTCGTTGAAGTAGTAAGGCACAGTGATCACGGCGTTGGCAACCGGCCCGATGCGGGCCTCGGCGTCCTGTTTGAGTTTCTTCAGGATCAACGCGGAGATGAATTCCGGCGTCAGCTTTTTGCCCTGATAGACAACGAAGAAGTCCTTGTTGCCCATCTGACGTTTGACGGCTTCGATGATCCGCTGCGGATCTTCAACCGACATTCGTTCGAAGGTCGGCCCGACCACCACCTGGCCTTCCTCACTGAGAATTACGATCGACGGCGTGATCGTGCGATCGTCGGCATTCGGAATGGCGACGGGATTACCGTGTTCATCGAGCTGAGAAAGCGAAGAGTAGGTGGTTCCCAGGTCGATACCGACCGTATTTCCCTCGAGAAATTGCATATTAAATCCTGATGTCTGTTAAATCTCTGCGTAACTCTCAGCATCCCGGAGCTCATGAACGGTCCACACCGGACAGCGTCGGGAACGGACCCATCAACCCTGGCTGATCTATCTACCCAAGATACTGAGAAAACTGATGTCGTTTCAACGATGGGAATGGCAGAAATGCACACTCCACAGGAATCGGAGCGCCTCTAACTCTGCCCGTTGGAGAACTGACGAGTGCTTATTGTGGTCGGCAGAACTGGACGTTTCAAGACTCAACGCAACTTCGGCAGCCTTTTTGCAGAGCCCGAATAATGCGGTCGCGGCCCCTCCGCGACGCACCGATGAGCTTAGAACCAGTCGAGTTCGATGATTCGAGCGGCAAGCACGAACAGCACGGTGATGGCCGAACCGCAGATCAACATCATGCAGGCTGCACAGATGACGTTGAGCAATTCTACGGTCTGCAAACCAAGCCGTTTCTTCTCCAGATGCACAAACCTCTGCACGGAATCATACGTCATTTCCGCGGCCAGAGCGGTCAGAACGCAGAAGATCGTCAGAGCCCACTCAACTACTCTCAGCTCCACAACGACTGCCACACTGATGAGCGTACAGACGGCGAAGAAGTAGAAGAAGAGTGTGCTGCTGGAACGAAAGCAGGTGGTAAAACCGCGTTCGGCGGCGACAAACCGTTGCCGCCACGCCGACCGCTGCCGCGTCTCCGGCTTACCGGTCTGTTCGGTCAACAACTCATCAACTTGAGACATACTCATGCCATGACCTCATACGGCCTGAAGGTCCATCAATACTGCGTACCGAGCAGCGAGCTGAGTCGATCCGAGGAGGAATCCAGCGGACCGAGTCGCGGTTCAATCATGAAGCCGACACCAAAATTGCCCTTACTGCTGTCGACCGACATCCCCAGATGGATGAGGAAATCGGATCGGATCCCGGTGATCGTCAGCGACTGCCCACGATCCTGATGCTCGGCGATGTCGTAGGCGGTGCCAAACGTGGCGATCCACTTCTCGCTCATCGCATAGCTGACACTTCCGGTGATCAGCTGACTTTCCAGCGGACCGGCCTGAATGTTGCGATACCCGACATACATGCTGCCACGTTCGCTCCGCTGCGTGAGAAAACCGATATCCCAGGTCTGGGGAGCATCTTCGAAGAAATCGAACTGACCGTTGGCCAGGAACTTCGTTCGCGATCCAACATCCCAGCTGTAGTTGGCGGTCAGCAGTCCGAAATCCTCACCGAAGTTATCGGCGTCGGCATCCGGAAAGTAAGAAAGTCCCAGATCGAGCGTCATCCAGTCTTTCACCCGCTGCCGTTCCGGCGGACCGACTTTCGTCTGCAGACGATGACTCCAGGTGAAGCGGGCCACCTGTTGATCATCGACGAGTTCGAAGTAAGGCGAGCTGACATTGCGAGCCGAGCCGGAACGAACCGCGTAGTAACGCGGATCATACTTGTCGGAAAGTAACCCGTAGTTGTTCAAGCCGAACGTATTGAAGATGAGCCGCGTGCGGAAACGCTCCTGCGAGTTCTCATCAAACTCGTTGTACTGTGGGACGTCGCCCAGATCCTGGGTCGAATCGGCAAAGTAGTAGTCAACACCCAGATTCTGCTTGTGAGCCAGACCATTCAACCCGAGCAGCGGGCTGAAGATATGCGGGTAAGCTTTCCAGAGCATAATGTTGGCGCGCACCCCGGCTGAGCCGTAGAAACGGTTCAGACTGTTGTTCGTATAGCCATCGTCCTGCCAGTAGGCGGCTTCGCCGAGCACGTAAGGATCGATCTTGATTGGTCCGAGATTGAACGGCATTGAGAGTTCATGCCGCGAGGAAAGCACGACGCCGTCGGCTTCGGGATAATACGGCAGCGGAACGAACAGATCGTTGGGATCATCGGGAGCTTCCGCCGGACGGATCTGCCCATAGCCAGCGGAACTGCGAGAGCTGTAAACCAGTCGATCCCAGAGCAGCGGCTCACCCAGAATCGTGAGATCGCCTTTCGGCAACCACTGGGTTTCGTATTCGAATTCATTAAGTTGAAACCGCGTCATCAGCGAGGCGGCGACGTTGTCTTCCTGGTAGTTCAACCCCAGTAGAGTCTCGTTATCTTTTCCAGAATCCCATTCTTCTTCGTAGTACTGTTCGAGGAAGTTGCGATCGCTAAGGAAGCCGAGCTCGCTGGTCATCGACAGGGAATCGGTCCAATGATGCCGATGCCGCCAGAGGGCGCGGCCACGCGTGTTGTGAGGCACATCGAGATCGCGGCGGTCGAGTCCGAGGTTGTCATTGCCGAAGTCGTTAATCCAGACCCCTTCGGCTTCCCCGAAATAGCTGCCCGATGATCCCAGCGGTTCGGTTCCGGCGTAAACAGCGTCGGTTCCCAGCCAGGCACCACGTTCGGTGTAAACGTGCGTCTGCAGGTTCCAGTCGAGTTCGCCGTCCGGGCAGATGCCGAGCAACTTGGACAGATTCCAGACCGTTTCGACCTGCCCGCCGTAAATGCTGTCCTGGGCCAGCGTCATACTCTCGAGCGGAATGTGAGGGTCTTCGGCTGGTCCGCTGATGTAGGGAGCCACGAAGAGCGGTGTTTCACCGACGCGAAAGCGGTTATTGAGACTGGTCACCCAAGGTTTCGGACGAGCGATCTGCAGACCGGTTTCCGGATCAATCTCGGCATCGCCGCGTCCGACCCAGCCACGGTCGTAACGGTTTTCGATGAAGATGTCGCCGGCTTCCATCCGGTAAGTCGGCACACCGAATTCGCTGCCCGTCAGCCAGGCATTCTGCGCATGGAAACTGTCGTGCGAGATCTGGCGAATCTCCTCAGCTCGCAGTTTGATGTCGCCCTGCAGCTCGGGCATGTGGACCCGCAGTTCACTGTCCAGCAAGACCGCCCGGTCTTCACGAATGTCGTAAAAAGCTTTCGTCGCCCGTAGAACATGATTTCCCTGACGGATCTCGATGTTGCCTTCGAGATACAGCTGCAGTGGAGCGTTCGCGTCCTGGAACATCTCCGCGCTGAATGCTCCTTCGCTGCTCGCCTGCGTCCAGATCACCACCTGGTCGGCGGAGATGTCGAGCGTGCCAACATCGATCCCCTGCACTGCTCCGATCCCATCGATCACGATGTTCACGCCCTGGGAGATGACGGTGATCTGTTCCGGCGGAGAGGACTCGTTGGAAAGAAAGCTCTTCACGTCGAAGCCGATGCCGAAACTGCGAGGTGAGATGATTACATGCCGAGTCGGCCTGGCTTCCTGCTGTGGTGCCAGACTGTCGAAGTCGATCTCGCCCTGGTTGAGCGGAACCGCATTGGTGGGCGGAAGCAACTGCGGCTGGTTCATTGCCGTAGCCGAGTGCCGTTCCCGAGCCGCCGTGGCACGGTCGAGCAAGGGATCGCTGCCGGCAGAAACCTGCTGACTGGTGAATCGGGCCATCTCCTCCACCGTGGTGGAGTAGAGTTCGAGGCAGATCGTCGGTCGCGACTGCTGCTCCGGCCCTTCGACGAGAACGACGTCCTGCTCGCCGTAAACGACCAGCCGTTCCATCGTGCGGTTGTGAACCTGCACGGTCGAACGCCACACGACCATCTGGCTGGCTCGAACTTCCGAATTCCCCTGGCGGATGCGACATGGGTTTCCCCGCAGGACGAACACGCGTTCGTTGCCCTGCGGAGCAGGAACCGAGGTCGACTCGCTGGTCCGGTAGAGTCGATCGGTGATGTCGACTGCGGCTGGGGTGTGCTCGTGCAGCATGTCGCAGCTGATCACGATGGGATCGCTCGCCGTTGGCTGATTGCTCGAAGTCAGAACCGGATTTTCGATCGTGGCCACGCCTGGCGAAGCGGTCCCCAGCGAATCATTGGCGCCACCCTGAGCTCGAAGCGGTGTTCCCCAGGCGAGCGCAAGCAGCAGGACCATCGGCAGGATGCCGACAGACTGCAAGCGTCTGCTCAGGGAGCGCTTATTCGGGAACATTTAGCAGGCGATCGGGGCAGCGGTGAATGGAGAATTCAGTCGCAAATCGGAACCGCACGAGATGGGAGGGTCGCCGTCCTGGCTGAACACGGAAAATCATGGTGCCGGAGTGTACTGGAAAGCGGAAAAGGGGGTCAACGGGGATCACAGCTCCCGGAAATGTTGTAAGTTGAACTTATTTCTTCAGATACGCTAAAGCACACGCTCCCCAGGTGTCGGGGAAAACCCGGATTTCAGGAACGAGCACCCCGCTGGCCATAACTAACTACGCGCAGGCGAGTTACGACAGACCCACCTCATGCGGACGGCGGCTCTTCCAAGGCACTCTTCAAGGCACCTGAAAAAGTCGTCGAGAGAGCGTTCGAGGATGCAAAGATTGCAGGCTCTCAGAACGTCAAATGAGAGGCCTCGACCGACCGTTCTCCGGCGGGCTCCCGACGGGAATCCCCGGATTCAGGACCGTTCAACAAATGGCGTCCACAACTCCATTTCCGTGCCCCAGGGCCCATTTTGCCGGAATCTGATAGCATTTTACCTGGAACGATGAGTAGTGTATCATTTAACCAACCATCAATATGATGGTCCCACCACCGACATTCCCACCGCTACCTTCAACAGGAGGTTCCCGTGAATCAGACGTCCCCCAATCCTGATGAAGCACAAACTCCAGACCTTGTTCGCCCCAAAAAGGGAAGCATTTTCCGCCGCATCATCGTGGTGGCGATTATCGTGTTTCTGGCTCTGCAGCTCGCGCCGGTAGACCGCCACAACCCCGAGGTTGTCGCCGATATCAATGCTCCGGACGATGTGAAGCACATTCTTCGCCGCGCCTGCTACGACTGTCATTCGAACGAAACCAAGTGGCCCTGGTACAGCTACATCGCCCCGGGCTCGTGGCTGATGGCCAAGGATGTTCGCGAAGGCCGCGACTATCTGAATTTCTCGGAATGGGGCGACTACTACGAAGCCGAAGAAACGCCCGAATTTTTCCTGGACGAATGCTGGGGCTCGATCGAGAACGGGGAGATGCCGCTCTGGTTCTATATCCCGATGCATCCGGAAGCCAAACTGACGGAAGAAGACCTGGCCGTGCTGCGAAAGTGGTGCCAGATCGACGAGTCGCTGGCCGAGAATGAAACGGAGTCGGAAGACGATTCCGAATAGACGTCCCGACGCGGCGCGAGCTGAAAAGACCCCCATGCAGATTCTCGGACTCGGGACCGACATTGTCGAAATCAGTCGCATTGCGAGCATGATTGACCGGCACGCTGATCATTTTCTCGACCGGACATTCAGCAAGTCCGAGATCGAATACTGTTCGACCAAGAAGAATGCGACGCAGCATTACGCCGGCCGGTGGGCCGCCAAAGAAGCGGTCATGAAATCCTTCGGCACGGGCTTCGTGAAGGGGATTCACTGGACCGAGATCGAAGTGATCTCGCAACCCTCAGGCCGCCCGGATGTGCGTCTGTCAGGTGACACCGAACGGTTCGCCGCGGACTGCGGCATCGCGAAAATCCTCCTCTCGATTTCCCACGGCAAAGAATACGCAACCGCGACTGCGATCGCGTGCTCTGAATAGCGCCCATCGTGACTGAAAGGCGCCACAGCTGGGACATGAAGGAGCGAACGGACGCTGATTCCCCGGTCAATTTACGCATTCCGCCGACGAGTCCTCTATGCCTGACACCGCCTCCATCGTCGATCTGAAGCAGCTTCGGTACGAAACCGCCAACCGACAGTTTCAGTTGCAAGTCGACTCGTTTCATCTCGGAAGCGGAGAGTCGCTCGCCATCACGGGCAAGAGCGGATCAGGCAAGACAACCTTGTTGTCGCTGATCGCGGGGCTCGAATCGCCGACATCGGGATCGATTCGAATTCAGGATGAAGAGTTGAGTCAGCTTTCGACCGAACAGCGGAACCGGTTTCGCCTGCAACGACTGGGCATCATCTTCCAGGACTTCAGGCTCATCGAGTACCTCACGCTTCAGGACAACATTTCGGTCACGCTGAGACTTGGAGAAGTCGCGGACAAAGCGGCGAATTGCGATCGGGTTCAGAAACTGGCGGAGCAGTTCGAGATCGGACACCTGCTCAAGCGGTATCCGCATCAGGTCTCGCATGGTGAACGTCAGCGAGCCGCGATCGCACGAGCGTTGTTTCATGATCCGGCACTGATCCTGGCCGACGAACCGACGGGAAATCTCGATCCCGCAACCGCTGCGATCGTGCTTGATCTGCTGCTTCGCGTGGCAAAAGAAGGCGATCATGCCCTGCTTCTGGTCACGCACGATCATTCCTGCCTCGACCGATTCGATCGCACAATCGACATGTCGTCACTCAACAGTGCAGCAACCGCTCATGCCTGAGTGGAGTGTTCGCTCGCATCCTGAAACCGGATCGACTGTCGGATCGCCAGGCTGATGACGTAACAGGCCGTCGCCACAAGAACGGTTGTCGCCCCGGCGGGAACCCGGGTGTCGAGCGAGGAGAACACGGCTCCTGCTGCAGCCGAACCCGCTCCGATGAAAGCCGCGATCACAATGATCACTCGCAAATGATCGGACCAGAGGCGGGCGGTTACGGCGGGCGTTATCAGCAGAGCCACAATCATCACCACTCCGATGGCCGGCAACCCGACGACAATCGTCGTCGTCAGCAGCAACAGATGCATCCAGTCGATCCACACGGTCGGCAATCCCTGCACAGACAGAAAACCGGAATCGAAGGCGACGCCAACACTGAGTCGGAACGTTAACGCCACGACGAGAACAGTGCAGATGCAGACCGCCCCGATCAGGTAGACATCGCGAATCAGCAGACTGCCTGGCGAACCAAACAGAAAGGCATCGAAACCGCCCCCCCCCGTGAACTGTCCGCTGTTCTGAATCATTCTTCGGAGCACGACCCCGGCTCCAAAGAAGACGCTCAATACGCCGGCGACTGCGGTCTCGGTTTGGGTCCGGCTGATTCTTGGCAACAGTCGAATCAGAAAGACCGCCAGCAATCCCGTGAGAAAAGCCCCGGCAAACTGCAGCAGTAAATGCTGCCCGCCGGCCAGCCAGTATCCTATGCACACGCCCGGCAATGCCGCATGAGCCAGGGCATCTCCGGTCAGAGCCCGCCTTCGCAGAACGGCAAACGTGCCGACTACTCCGCAAGTCGCTCCCACGAGAGCGGTGCCCATGAGGACCACGGAGGTGTTGTAGGGAAGGCCGAACAAAGGAAACAACTTTCGACGAACTGGCGGAAGAAGCAGGATTGCCCGTTCATCTTAGACGCCATCGGAGTCGCTTGCGAGAGTCGCTAACACCAACCGGTTAAACAAAAACACCGTCGATGCGTCCCACGCATCGACGGTGCGATCCCAAGTTGACCCCAAGGGATAGAGAGAGTTCAGGCTCAGGTCGTCTGGTTTCAGTCGCCGAGTAGTCCGCGGTTCAGGCGGTTGAGTGCTTCCTGTTCGATCTGACGGACGCGTTCCCGGGTCAGTCCAAGTGACTCGCCGATCTGCTTCAGCGTTTTTGGCTCCTCGTCTTCCAGGCCGAACCGCATCCGGAGAATTGTCGCCTGGCGATCCTCCATTTCATCGAGCATGCGGTAGACGTGCTTCAGATTATCGGCATTGAGCAGATCGGCTTCCGGTCCGTCTTCGCGAGTATCGGCAACCATCTCGCCGAGCGACCAGCCGTTTTCGTCGTCGTCAGACTGCGGTGTTGTGTTGTAGAGTTGAATCGCTTTCTTGACGATGCCAAGTTTCTTCTTCGGAATGTCGAGTTCGCGGGCCACTTCTTCAGCGGTCGGCGTGCGATTCAGTTCGTCCTGCAGACGGGCGGTCGCCTTTCGCCATTTCGAAAGCAGTTCCACCATATAGGCGGGAATCCGAATCGTCTTGGCGCAGTTGACCAGAGCCCGTTTGATCGATTGCTTGATCCAGTAGCTGGCGTAGGTACTGAACCGCGTATTCATGTCGGGGTCGAACCCTTCGACGGCTCGCAGCAGTCCGAGGTTCCCCTCTTCGATCAAGTCCTGCAGCGGCAGGCCTTTGCTCGAATAGCCGCGAGCGATGTTCACGACCAGTCGCAGGTTGGCGCGGACCATGCGATCGCGGGCTTCGACATCGCCCATGGCGATGCGGCGGGCCAGATCCTTTTCCTCGTCGGCTGTCAACAGAGCCGTCTCGTTGATCTCACGCAGGTAAGTTTCGAGAGGGTTCTGAACCGACGACGATAACCGTCGGCGGCGGGTCCGGGGACGCAAAGGAGTGCGAGTCATGACAAGGCTTTCATTTTACTCTGAAACCGATCATCGCGGTTTCGGTCGGCGGCGTCGAGATTATGTGATAACCGTATTGACGTCGTTGTCCCACACGAGCGGCCATCATCGAACTTGCGTCCTGCAAAGCGTACTGGTAGAGCTTGTATCGTCGCCGCCCCAACGACGACTGCACAGCGGACGTGTCGAAATCCCCCATGTTCGAAGACGCCCCGGCAGTCACAGCAATCGTGCCAGCCTTTCATAATGTTCCGTCGCGGACTACTCGCAACAGCCATGCCGAAGCCGTCGATTGCACGCGTTCCCGCATTGCACTCAATCCACCGTCGATAGCGGATTGGCCGATTATGTCGGCTGTCGGTATCAGAACGTTTGCTCCATGAAACGGAGACGTTGCCCACCTGCCACAAGGGAGCTCTCTGCATCTCCGTCGATGCCCAACCGGGACACGAACCAGCAGAAAGTGTTCGCGGAGTGCCTGCCTCTCTGGCAGTGCAGCGGACCTACTCTTCGTAGAGCGGGTGGATCTTCTTCATGTCCGTCAGTCGGATCGCCACCATATAGCGTCGGGGGCGTTGAGCATTGCGATTGACGAAGAAGGTTTCCCCAAGCTTGCCAGCGGCTGAGCTGTCCGCCGAAATCACGAGCATCTCCCCGACATTCATCGTGACAGTGAACTCGAGATTGCGAAGCTGTTCGATGTGCTGGCCGCCTTCGTACTGGAACTCGGTTCGACCGGCGACAGGCCGCAGCTGTGCCAGACCGTGGTGCAGCTCAGGCATCAGATGCAGACGCACCCAGCCATCCTGAAGTCGTTCCACTTCCGCCTGCAGCACGCCGTGCGCGTTCTCAAGGACTTTCTCTTCTTCTTCGTCGGGCAGTCGCACCTTCACTTGGGGAGCGGGCAAACTGGTTTGAATCGCCGTGGTTCCGCCCGAAGGCAGAAAGGTACGACGTCCGATCAGATCAGTATGTCGGGACGTACCGGCTGCATCGGTCAGATCGTTCTTCAGACCGAGCAATCTCTGCAGTGTCCGGGGAGGCGTCATGCCGACGAGTCCAACGCGGAATCCGTACTCGCGAAGTTTCGAACGGGTCTTGAGATCGACGGTGCCGACCTGGTCGACATCATCCCAAACCAGTTGAGAGAGCAGCGGATCTTCAGCGTCGCGTTCGACATAAACAATATCGAGCTGCACGGTGTCCATGCCGGGCCGTAACGGTGGCAGAAAGGACTGCCCGTCGGGGGCGGTGTTGGTCACCGAGGTCTGACAACCACACAACGACAACGCAAACGGAACCATACCCCGGAGAAAATCTCGCCGGTGAATGTGTTCGCTGGCCTTGCGGGAGCTGGGTGGTGGAACAGGCATAAAAAAGGTCATTTCGGGGCCATGCGGGGGACCCCGAGATTTCCTGAGGGGGGGGAGGGATTCAATTGGTTGAGCGAATGCTCTGTGAGGAAGGTGAGGGCCTTGTACGGCGGATTCGCCACGACTGTCAACGAAAGTTGAAATGAAGGAATCGTGCGAAAGAAATACAAAAACGCCACGGCTCGACCTGAATCAATGTCAGATCGATACGTGGCGTTTCTGTCGCATGGCAGCGGCGGAGAAAACTCCGAGCCGTCGATTTACCAGTTCGAGCCCTGCTCTTCCATGGCGCGCTGGGCTTCAACGGAATAGCGTGTCAGCGGCATCGCTTCGAGACGAGCGATCGGAATCGGACGTCCAGAGACTTCACAGACACCATACTCTCCTTCGTGGAACTTCTTCAGAGCCGATTCGATCTCGGAGAGTTCGTCTGCTTCCATGGAAATCAGGTGTGTATTCAAGTCGCTGGAGACGTTGTATTGGGCAATGTCCGCTGCGTCACCGATGGCTGAATCATTGCTGCTGTACGATCCTCCCGCGCGGCGGCGGAGTTCATCACGTCGAGCGAGGAGTTGTGCCCTCAGTCTTTCCAAACGTTCTGTACGAGTCACGGGTGCTAGCTTTCTGGTTGCCTGTTAGTTTCTACGGTTCCTGTTCTTCCGTCGCGGGTCTGCTTGAGAACGCGTGCTGCATTGGCGACCCGCAGCGGGCAGGGTATGATCAACAACCACCAATGCGAATGCAAGTCCGCAGAGGTCTGTTCATCCGCACATTGGCAGGAAAAAATGATCGCCCCCGGCAATATTGTTTACGCCTCCCGAGCGGTTTTCATTGGTTATTTAACTCGGACGCTCCAGATTTCCTAAATCTCGGCCGCCCGGACTGAACAGAAAATTGATCGTTGACACTTGGGATTTTCTTATTGGGAATCCCTCGCGAGCCGGAATATACTGAACTTTGAACAGTTACAGGGGGAGTCCTTCGTGGAGTCTCTCCCAAAACTTTGGATGAATCTTATGAAGTTTCTCTCCTCGTCCCCCGGATTGTTCCTGGCACTCTGGAGCGTGTTCGCCATCGTTTCCGAGAGCCCGGCAGATGATGACCGGCCCAATGTGCTTTTTGTCATCAGTGACGACCAAAGCTGGCTTCATGCCTCCGCTTATGGCACGACGGGAATTGAAACGCCAGGCTTTGATCGAGTAGCGAAGGCGGGTGCCCTGTTCAACAATGCGATCGCCGCATCACCGGGGTGCAGCCCCTGCCGCGCTGCCATTTTGACCGGTCGTCACACCTGGCAGATCGAAGAAGCGGGGACCCACGCCAGTTCGTTTCCGAAGAAGTATCCGGTATTCACGGACCTGCTCGCATCAAGTGGCTATCACGTCGGTTACACCGGGAAAGGCTGGGGGCCGGGCAACTACAAAATTTCCGGCTGGGAGCAGAATCCCGCTGGTCCCAGCTACTCGAAGCGGAAAACCAAAGATCACCCTCCGAAGTCCAGCAACCTCGACTACTCGGCGAACTTCGAAGATTTCCTCAGTGAAAAAGAGGAAGACCAGCCCTTCCTGTTCTGGTTTGGTGCCCAGGAACCGCATCGCCCGTATGAAGTCGGCCTCGGCAAACAAAAGGGACGCGATGTCGCGTCCGTGGAAGTTCCTCCGTTTCTTCCCGACCGCGAAGAGATCCGCTCCGATGTCCTCGATTACTACATCGAAATCGAATATTACGACTCGCATCTCGTGCGGATGCTCGACCTGCTCGAGGAACGGGGCGAGCTGAATAACACTGTCGTCATCGTTACCTCGGATAACGGCATGCCGTTCCCCCGAGCCAAGGCCAACTGCTACGAGTATGGCATCCACATGCCACTGGCCATCTGCTGGCCGGAGAAGATGCCGGGCGGTCGAACAGTTGATGACCTGATCGGCTTTGTCGACATCACAGCGACTATTCTGGACGTGGCGGGCGTTGAATATCCTGATAACCCGTTCGGACTTTCCGGGAAGAGCTTTCAGGATCTGCTTGTGAGCAAGAAGTCTGGCGTCCTGGATCCGTCGCGAAAAGCGGTCTATTCGGCGCGGGAACGTCACTCCTCTTCGCGTTATAATAATCTGACGTACCCTCAACGGGCGATCCGCACTTCGAAGTACCTGTTGATTCACAATTTCCGGCCTGAACGATGGCCGGCTGGGGCCCCCCAGGTTCTCGAGAAGGAAGGTCGCCCCGGGCCGCCGCACGGCGGGTATCATGACATCGACGCCGGTCCGTCGCTCAGTTTTCTGGTCGACAACCGCGACGACTCCGAGATCAGCCCGTACTTTCACATGGCGGTCGACAGGCGGCCTGAATTTGAATTGTTCAATATCGAGTCGGATCCTGGCTGCCTCAAGAATCTCGTCGACGATCCCAAATCGCGGCAAACTCTGCAGCAGCTGGCCAGCCAGCTCAATGACTACCTGAAGAAAACGGGTGACCCGCGGGTTCTCGATGGAGGTGACATCTATGAGAGCTATATCCGCTACAGCCACATCCGCAGCTTCCCTCCTCCGGAAGAATAAGGAACTCCGCTTGCCGCCCAGCTGGATTCGCTGTCTGTCGCCTCTTCTCTGTACGCTGATTGTGTGGAGCTGCGGAGCCAGTCGCTTGATGGCCGCTCCGCCGAAGACCGGAGATCCGCGCATCGATGCCGCGATCACCAAAGCGGTCGAGAACCTGAAGAGCGTCAAGGTCGACCACAAATACGTCGTCGGTCTGGTGACCTACACGCTGCTTGCCGCGGGAGAGGATCCGGAATCGCCGGCCGTTGCGGAGGGTCTGAAATCGATTGCGGCGAAGTGTCAGGAGTCGAGCGGTGAGTACCGCCCGTCCGGGCATCACATTTATGAAGCCACCATCGACATCATGGCCCTTGAAGCCGCTGATCCTGAGCTCTACATCGAACAGATCGAGATCATTGCCAACTATCTTCTGGGTGAGCAGGAGGCTCACGGCGGCTGGTACTATCCGGATCGACGGGGTGGTCTGGGCGATACCAGTCTTACCCAGTACGCCCTGCTGGGATTATGGGCGGCCGATCGAGCCGGCGTGCGGATCGAGAATGAGGTCTTTGAACGGGCGGCCGCGTGGCACTTCGGAACTCAGACTCCCAGCGGCGGCTTCATGTATCACCCGCAGGGCGAGAACCCGGTGAACCGTCAGATTCGGGGCACGATGACTCTGGCCGGCATCGGCTCGCTCGCAATCATCCGCACAATTCTTTTCAATCGAGCGATTCCCGAACCCGTTTCAGACACGAAGTCCAACCCCCTCCAGTTTCTGGAGCGACTCAACCCGGCAGACAAAGACAAAGGAAATCGCGACCGACGTCCGCCCAAAGCGATTCGCCCCCAAATCGATAAGACAATCGACTCATCCTATAACTGGATGACGAGGAATTTTCCCATCGCTGCCCCGCAGCCGGTCGAGGGGAACTATTACTACTATTTTTACACCATGGAACGAGCAGCCGCTCTCAACGGGTGGGCGAAGTTCGGGACCGTCGACTGGTATCCATATGGCGTCGACGCCCTGCTGGCCCGGCAGGCTCCTGACGGATCCTTTCCGGAAGCAGTCACCTACCGGCAATATGCCCCCAGTGGCACCTGCTTCTGCGTTCTGTTTCTGCTGAAAGCCACCACCAAGCTGATCCCCCAGCCAAGCAGCGGTCCAGTCGACCTGGGAGCGGGAACACTTGCCGGCGGACGGGGCCTGCCGGACGATCTGACCAAAGTCGAGTTCAAGAACGGCAAAATCAAAACCGAAGAGCCTTCTTTGGGGGACTTCAACCAGATCCTTGCCGGTCTTTCTATGATCGAACTGCCGGAAGCCGAAGGGGATGATTCGGCAAAACTCGAGGTCGATCTGACGAAACCGGAAAAGCTGATCGGCGACATCGATCTGCTTGAACGGATGGCCGTCCATCGCCAGCCTGAAATTCGTCAGGTTTCCGCCTGGGCCCTCGGACGAACCGATCGACTGGAGCATGCTCCGATCCTGATCGATCTGCTCCGCGACCCCGACCTGAGTGTGGCAATTGAAGCCCGGTATTCTCTCTGCTGGATCGCCCGGCTGCCCAATGGTTTTGGACATGAACCGGACCCGACCGAGAAGTACATCGATTACGACGTCGCGGTGGACGTAAAGCCGATTGTTAAAGAATGGCAGGAGAGTCTCTACAAAGACTGGCGGGCATGGTATCTTGAGCAGCGACCGTATGATGAGCGGGATGATTTCGATGATCCCGCCCAGATCAAGTTCCGCCGTAAACGATAGCCGCTCACGAGCCGAGTTCCGATTCCATGCTGCGTACCACCTTTCTGATTTGTGCTGCGTTGTCCTGTTTTGTCCTGGATTCCAGAGTGACCAGCGGCCGCGAAAAGCCGAACATCATCCTGATCAACTGCGATGACCTCGGCTACGGCGATATCGGCTGCATGGGCTCGCGGAAGCATCGCACGCCGAACATCGATCAGCTCTCCGTCGATGGGCTCACGCTGACCGACTTCTATGTCACTTCCGGCGTCTGCACGCCGTCGCGGTCCTCGCTGATGACGGGGTGTTATCCCAAGCGGATCGGCATGCATACCAATGGCGAGAACAAGTGGGTCCTGTTCCCGGGGAACCGACGGGGACTCCACCCCGGTGAAGTCACGATCGCAGAGCAGCTCAAGCATGCCGGCTACGCGACCGCGATCATCGGCAAATGGCACCTGGGAGACCAGCCCGAATTCCTGCCGACGCGGCAGGGCTTCGATACATGGTTCGGGATTCCCTATTCGAACGACATGGGCATCGGCCGCCGGGACTACCCTCCACTCCCGTTGATGCGAAACGAACAGGTCATCGAAGAAGAACCGGACCAGACCCAGCTGACGAAACGCTACACGGCAGAAACAGTCGGGTTCATCGAGGCCAACAAAGACCGACCGTTCTTCGTTTATTTACCGCACACCTTCCCCCATGCCCCGCTGCACGCATCGGAGGACTTCAAAGGGAAAAGTGAGAACGGGATTTACGGAGACGCTGTCGAAGAGATCGACTGGTCAGTCGGGCAGATCGTGCACGCACTGCGTCAGCGAAATCTGGAGGAGAACACGCTCGTGATTTTCACCTCCGACAACGGAGCGTCTCAACGATGGGGCGGCCGCAATCTTCCGCTGAAGGGCTTCAAGGGATCGACCTGGGAGGGGGGCATGCGAGTACCCTGCATCATGAAATGGCCGGCTGCCATTCCCGCCGGGACCGTCTCGCGGGAGATCGTCAGCTCGCTCGACATCATGCCGACGATCTCGGCCCTTGTCGACCAGCCGCTGCCGGACGATCGCAAGATCGACGGGTACGATGTCTCCGCCCTGCTCCACAATCCGCTCGAAGCCGAATCCCCGCGGCAAACGATGTTCTACTACTACCGCGAGCACCTGTGTGCGGTCCGGCACGAGAACTTCAAACTGCATGTCCGCCCTGCCAGAGCGAGAGCCGACAGGAACTTTGAGCCTCAGCTCTACAATCTTGCCAACGACATTGGCGAAACCCGCAGCGTCGTTCAGGAAGAGCCGGAAGTGATGACCGAACTGATGATCCTCGTCGAGGAATGCCGACGGGATCTCGGCGATGGCGACCAGCCCGGGCAGCACACCCGTCCGCCGGGACAGGTCGATCAGCCCCGAACGTTGACCCCACGGCCGTCCACAGATCAGGCTCAACCCGAAACGAAGTCGAACTGACGGTCAGTCCTGCGACGCTTTCGATGGCTCGGAAGCAGCCGGCCTCACTTCGATTCGGTCGATCCCGACCATGAATCGCGGTAATGCTTTCGGGTTCGTCCCCGTGATTTCGACGGTCAGTGTGAGTTCGCCGGCTTGTTCCACTTCAACGTTCTCCAGCACGACAGTCGGCCCTGGAAGAACGTCGGCTGTATACAGGTCGGCGGTGCCCGCTGCTTCGCCGGCTTTCACGGAGATCTGACCGTAGTCTTTGGCCGTGGTCGTGAAGCAGGTGACGGTGCAGGGGCCCGGCGGCAGTTTCTGCAGCGTGACCTTGAGCGTGTCGCCCGGCTCTCCGCCCGTCCACCAGAGTTGATTATCCCCCGACCAGTACGGGCCGAAACCACCCATCTGCTGAGGCCGAACGTTTCCACCAGTCACTTTCGCCGAACCGGTGATCGCTTCCCCTTCGATCCGCAGCACACCCGGTTCAACCGGCGGCACGCGAGAGAGCTGAACTTCTTTCGATGTCGCGGCGTCTTCGGTGGCCGTCAGATAGCGGAACAGCTGCAGCACCTGCGCATCGCTCATTGGTTTTAACTGGTTCTCCGGCATCAGCGATTTGTCGGATGTCTTGCGAATCTCGATATCGTCCAGAGCCAGCACGAGTACTTCGTTGGTCGTCTGGATTGTGACCGCCGAATCGTTCTCGGATTTCACCAGCCCGTTCACAACGCGGCCATCGGTCGTGACAAAGGTCGTCATCAGATAGTTCCGGCCGATAACGGCGTTCGGTTCCAGAATATTCTCAAGCCAGTAGTCGATGTTCGTGCGATTCGCCCCGGTAATTTCAGGACCAATCTCCCCTCCCTTGCCGAACAGCCGATGGCACTTGCCGCAGTTGGCTTCATAGAGCTTGCGACCTTCACCGAGATGGGCATCGGCAATCGCGCGAGGCTGCAGCAGTTTCCGATACTTCGTGAACGCCGCTTCCTTATCGGCGGAAGCCGTTCCGATCTTCCCCCAGACCTTCTCCAGCCGAGCCAGCAGCTTCTCATCGTCCAGCGACACAACCTGCCGCACGATGTAAGCCGGCACCGTGGTCGGATCGATCGCTCCGTTTTCCATCGCGGTGATCAGCGTCTCGGCGTATCCCTTCCGGGAGACGAGCACGTTCAGAACTTCCGTCTTCTGGTTCGGAGGCAGCTGGCTGTAAACACTCAACAATCGCGGGGCGGCTTCGGGATGAGTGACGCGGGCCAGTGCACGAATGGCTTCGCTCCGCAACGCCGGATCATCCAGCAGATCGAGACCGAGGCTGGCCAGTTCAGGATCCTTCGCTTCCGCCAGCAACTGCAGAGCATCTCGACGAGCCACGAACGGTTTGCTGCGATCCCGCACCAGCGAACGGAAATGGGGAAACGCGGATTCATCGCCAAAGCGGATTCCGAGCGAAAGAACCAGTCGGTCGATCTCGGCATCCGAACGGTTCTGCAGATCGCCGGCGGCCTGTCGCCAGTTCTCCGGCATCGGTGCCCCGGCCCGGCTGATGACAATCGCCTGCATCTCGTTGAGCACGAGCAGCACGAACTCACGCGGCACGTTCGGCATCAGCATTTCGGTCAGAAGATTCCGTCCTTCTTCACTGGACGACATCCGCCGCACGACAAATTGAGTCAACTGTTTCCAGCCGCTCTTCCGGGCGAGGTTCAATAGTCGAACCGGATCGACATCGGCCAGCGGTTCGGCTCCATACCAGACGAGCAGCGGAATGTTCTTGTCGAGTTCATCTGAACGATGCGATGTCAGCCCTTCCAGGATTCCCCATCGCTGCCCGGCCGGAAGTCGCTGCAGTTGAGCCGCAAGTGCGAGTCGCGTGCGTGCTTCCGACTCCGACTTCGCCAGATTCTCAAGTCGCTGCAGCACCGGAGCAGCGACGCCCTTTCCGCTCTCCATCAGAAATTGCACCGCCCAGCTGCGAACGACCGGATCTGCATCATCCAACTTCTCGGCAACACCCTTTGCATCAAGCAGCTGACACGACCAGGCGGTCCAGAACGCTCGCAATCGGAGCCCGCGAAGATTCCGGCCATCCATCAACTCACGGAGACTCCCCGCGACGTTGGTCCGATCCAATTTCCCCTCAGCAGATCGCTCCTGCAGAATCCGTTGAGCCTGACGGGCATAGAACGCATTTGGATCATTGAGGAGCGTCACCAGTTCGGCGTCGCTCTTTTCCCAGAGGTTGAACCGGTACGGCTTCAAGTCGCCGTAACGAATGCGGAACAGCCGGCCGTCGGTGCGATTCCAGATTTCCGGCGTACGGTTGTGGCAGGTCTGGGGATCGTGCCAGTCGGACGTGTACAGTGCGCCGTCCGGTCCCTGCATGACGGTCACGCCGATCTGCTGATGATCGTGCGACAGCGAGAAGTCCGGCCGATGCCGTCCCACGTACCCGGAGCCATCCGGCTCGACCGCTTCCCGCACCATGCGATGCCCGTGCAGATTGTGGAAGAACAGATCGCCCCGGTATTGCGGCGGGAACTCGTCGGCCTGATAGATCGTCAGCCCGCAATGGGCATGGCCGCCGCCGACATCCGAGGTGCTGTTCGGATTATCGCGAACGAGCGCCCGATTCACTTTGCCGTTCGACGCCGAGGAAAAGGTGCCGTCTCCATAATGAAGGTGATCGGCAATGGTGGGCAGATCGGCGTAGGTGTGCGGATTGAAATGCGTCCCCGCCTGCCGGAAGTAACGGGCTCCGGGAATGACGTGATACAGGTGCGGAATCACACAGGCGGTGATGAACCAGTCGCCATCTTCATTGAAGTCGACTCCCCAGGGATTGCTCGATCCGTGGGCGAACACCTCGAACTCGTGCCGCGTGGGGTGATACCGCCAGACGCCGGCGTTGATCGGAACCCGCTGATCGTCCGGCGTGCCGGGCTTGCCGACGCGGGAATGGGTGAAGACGCCGTGACAGCCATACAGCCAACCATCCGGTCCCCAGGTGAAACTGTTGAGCGTCTCGTGCGTATCCTGATACCCCCAGCCATCGAGCAGCACGACCGGCTCGGAATCAGGCACATCGTTCTGATCGCGATCCGGGTAGAACAGAAAATGCGGAGCCGCTCCGACCCAGACACCGCCGAATCCGATCTCAATGCCACTCGCCAAATTGATGTTCTCGGCGAAGACCTTGCGATTCTCAAAGCTGCCGTCGCCATCCGCATCTTCCAGAATGAGGATGCGGTCCCGCCCTTCTCCTTCCGGAGCCCGTCGCGGATAGGTGTGTCCCTCGATCACCCAGATGCGTCCTCGGGCATCGAAACACATTGCGATCGGCTGCGTCAGTTCGGGCTCAGCGGCGATTAGATCGACCGAGAACCCGTCGGGCACCTGCATGTTCTTCGCGGCTTCTTCCGGGGAAAACCCGTTTGTGTATTCTTCAACCGGGCGATGCGGGAACCGCCATTTCTCGGCGACGACCGGTTCCACTTCCGTGGACTGCACATGAATCGTCAGCCCCTTCTTGTTGGACGAGACGACATCCGGAGAGCCGTCTCCGTTTAGGTCCTGCACGGTCACTTCGGTGCCGATGCCGGAGTCGTTGTGAATCAGATGCGGCACGAACTCGACGCCGTCGTCGCCGCGCACACAGCGAAACCAGTAGACCGCGGCCGGCTCCCGCGAACCGGGATCATGCCCGTTATGGGCTTTCCAGCGTTTCCCGGTGACGATGTCCTTCACGCCATCGCCATCGACATCGACCATCTCGACGGCGTGCAGCTGGCTGACGGCAATGCCGTAAGCGTTGAGGATCGATGAGTCGCCCATGATGTCGTGGCGTTCGAATCGGGCTTCGGACTGCCGCTCGAACCAGGCCAGTCCATAGCCGTGCGCATTGAGTGAAGTCACGATATCCTGATCGCCGTCGCCATCGACATCGGCAACGTGAATCTGGGCTCCGCCCCGGCCGCATTCGCCAAGGCACCACCGCTGCATCGGCCATTGCCCCTGCGGATTCTCCGGCTGCTCCCACCAGCTGGTCCGGTCGACGATATCGAGCCGTCCGTCCTGATTGACATCGCCCACGCCCAGTCCATGTCCAAACGGTTTGGGAGCGATTCCCGTTTCCGAGATCGTGTGCCATCGCCACGGCTGCAGGGGATCGTCGCCGGCTTCGTAATACCCGTAGGCGGTGTCCCGCGAACAGACGATCTCCGGCAGGTCACCGGCAATGAGATCGACAAACGCAGGCGACTCATTCGACACCTGATCGGCGACGACGACTTTCTGCCAGGGTGTGCCTGAAGCGATGTCTCCCGGGTTGAGATACGCACGGGCCTCCCGGCCGGGAAAGCCAATCACGAGGACATCGTTCTTACCGTCGCTGTTCAGATCGACGACATGACTGAAGAAGGCGTTGCTGTACCCGGCCACCGGAAAGACCTGCGGCTCATCGATGGCAATCCGCTCTTTGAACTCCGGCCCGAGAAAGACAAAGGGGCCGCTCGTGAGATCAGCATGGCCATCGCCGTTGAGATCCCCGACCGCCGCCCCTTCAGCGTAAAACTCGCCGTGAAGCTTCGTCGTCTTCCAGCCCCGAACGTCCGCCTGCACCGGAGTGGACCAGAAGGGCATCGCACAGAACGCGACAATCACCAGCAGACGAACAAGGTTGAGCACGAGACCACTCCAGTAACAACGAATCAATTCATCCGGCAGCCGAGCCACCGCCAACGCTGTTCAATTGTCGCGATGCATCAACACCTGTAAATGAGAAATGACGCAAAAGACTTGAGAAATTTTCCGCGAGTCTCAACCTTGCTGTCGTTCATTTCGTGCTAAAAAGAACCCGACAAAGGCACGAGTTGAGACACCGGAAACCGGGATATCTCCGTCGTTGCCAGATGCTGTCCCGGCTTCTGTTCGCCCGCAACGTAGCCCAACAGCACATAATCGTCCGCGAAGGTAATCGCTGTGTAACAGTACCAGCCATCCTTAGCAGAGCGGACATTCTCGACGATCTTCCACGTCCGTCCCTCGTCGCTTGAGACCGCCATCGTCAGCGGCGTCCGGAGTTTTCGCTCTTCCGGCGGAAGCGTGTCGTGATTGTTCCAGACAGCAAGAAGCGTGTCGGTTCCGGGAATGTATTCAATTGAAGCCGGCGAGACAGGCGAGGCGAGGCCCATCGGCTTCAAGCCCGACCACGTATTGCCGCCGTCGCTGGAGTAGCTCTGGTACTGCACGCCCGCGTTGGTTCTGCACCACAGCAGCAGCCGGCCGTCCTGCAGTTCAACGACACCTGGCTCCTGTGTCACGATCCGTTTCCCGTCTCTGTTTGTCCCTTTCAGCAGTGATTCCGAAGCCTGCCAGGTCTTTCCGGAGTCGTCGGAGAAGTAACAGAGAATCTGTCCCTGCCAGTCCATCTTCTCCCAGCCGGGGCGATTGTGCAGGCACAGCGGCAGAACCAGACGACCACTCTTCAGTTGGACTACCCGATCATTGTTCAGAACGTAATAGCCGTTGTCGCTGTCGGGGATGGTCTCTGTCGGCTCGCTCCAGGTCTTCGCCTCATCGGTCGAGAACCGTACAATCGGGCGGCAATCGGCCAGCGAGTTTTTCTGCAGATAGAACAACGCAATCCGGCCATCGGCCAGTCGCAGCAGCGACACCGACATCACATTCATGTCGCCTTCGTTCTTCACGACCAGCTTGTCGTCGGTCGACCAGGTTGCTCCGCCATCGGTGGATTCTCTGCTCATCAGATCGGCTTTGTCGTGATCGCTGCCGCCTCCGGTAAAGCGGGTGTAGATGAAGAGCAGCCTGCCGTCTTCGAGCTGAATGAAATCGCCTTCGCTGTTGCGGGGATTGCCTTCGCCCGGCGGAAGTGTGAGCACGACCTCGGCCGAGACGGGAGCCGTGAGCAGGAGAAGAAGCAGAACGGCAGGCAGGAATCGTTTCATGGGAGAAGTCTCCAGGCTGGTTTGAGGAGGTGGGATTTAGGCCAGGATCTCGTGAACCACGCGGCCTTCTTCGGTGGGGCCAATGAGGCGCTGATTAAGCCCCTGATAGGGAAAACTGAATCGGTGGGGGTCGATGCCGATCTGATGCAGGATGGTCGACTGCAGATCGCGAACGCTGACCGGATTCTCGGCGATGTAATACCCGATGTCATCGGTCGAACCGAAGACGCCCGGCTTGATGCCGCCGCCCGCCATCCACATCGTGAAGGCATACGGGTGATGATCGCGACCGATGAAGCCCTTCACCAGTTCGGTGTTCTTGTTGTTCTGCATCATCGGCGTGCGGCCGAACTCGCCGCCCCAGATGACGAGCGTTTCATCGAGCAGTCCCCGCTGCTTCAGATCGGTGATGAGTGCGGTGACCGCCCGGTCGATCTGGCGGCACTTGATCGGCAGCGTTTCATCAATCGACTCGCCAGGAGAGGAGCCGTGATGGTCCCAGCCCCAGTCGTACAACTGCACGAACCGCACACCACTCTCGACGAGCCGGCGGGCCAGCAGACAGTTATTGGCGAAGGTCGGGTCATCGCCTTTGTAGAGCACCCGCGGATCGGCAGCCGACTCGGCTTCGGAGACATAGCCCGGCTGGGCTCCGTACATCTCGAGCGTCTCTTTCGTCTCGCGGCCGATGTCCATCACTTCGGGCACGGAAAGCTGCATGCGGAAGGCGAGTTCGTACTGCGCGATGCGGGTCATCGTTTCCGGATCGCCGACGCGCTGATGCTGGAACTGATTCAGATCGGCCAGGGCGTCGAGTGTCTTCCGCCGGGCGGCTCGCGACATGCCGGGCGGATCGGAGAGGAATAAAATCGGGTCGCCGCCATCAGTCCGGCACTGCACGCCCTGATAGACAGTCGGCAGAAAACCACTTCCCCACAGCGACTTACCCGCGCTGGGTGTCTTCCCGCCCGACGACAAAACGACAAAGCCGGGCAGATTCTCGTTTTCGCTGCCAAGGCCGTACGTGACCCAGGAGCCCATCGCCGGATAGCCGAGCAGCGAGTTGCCCGTGTGCATGAACAGCTGTGCGGGAGCGTGATTGAACTGGTCGGTGTGGACCGAACGGATGACGCAGATGTCATCGAGAATGGTCGTGAGATTCGGCAGCAGATCGCTGACCCACTGCCCGGCTTCGCCGTACTGCTTGTACGGGAATTGAGCTCCGAGCATCTTCGGCACGCCCTTGATGAATGCGAACCGTTTCCCTTCCAGATACTCCTGCGGGCACTCGGTGTTGTGCAGACGTTGCAGGTCCGGCTTGTGCTCGAACAGATCAACCTGCGAGGGCGAGCCGGCCATGTGCAGATAAATAATCGACTTCGCTTTCGCCGGAATCTTCCACGCGGGCTCGGTCGCGGCTGTGGACTCTCCATTCAACAGAGAACTGAGAGCGATCGCACCGAGTCCGAGTCCGGCCTGTCCGAAGAAATGCCGGCGGGTGGTAGCGCGAACCGATTCGAGGCCGGGGGGAAGTTGTTCGTTCGTCATGGCTTCATTACCGTTTCATCGAGATTGAGCAGCACGTTCGCCACTGCGACGAGCCGGGCGTCGCCCTGTTCAATATCCGCCGCCTTCAGCAGTTCCTCGGCATCGAGCAGGTCGCCGTCGAGAGAATCATACAGCTCGACGAGTCGATCGAGTTCCGCTGCGGTCGCTGGTCGAATGAGAACCCGCCGGAATCCGTGGGCGATTCGTGCGCGAGTCGTATCGCCAGCCTCGTCCATCCGTTTCGCCAGAGCCCCCGCGGCTTCGACGAACGCGGTATCGTTCAACGTGACGAGCGCCTGCAGGGGCGTGTTTGTTCGCACTCGCCGCACCTGACAGACCTCGCCGCTGCCGGCATCGAAGGTGATCATCGCCGGATAAGGGCTCGTCCGTTTCAGGTAGGTGTAGAGAGCTCGCCGATAACGATCCGGCCCTTCCGCGTTCTGCCACGACTCGCCGCTATAGGTCGACTTCCAGATGCCATCGGGCTGCGGCGGCATCACCGAGGGGCCGCCGATCTTCTCGGTCAGCAGACCCGAGACCGCCAGCGCCTGATCGCGGACAACTTCGGCCGGCAACCGAAAATGGGGTCCACGGGAGAGGAGCCGGTTGCGGGGATCGGCTTCGATCAGCTCCAGGGTCGTCTCGGAATCCTGGCGATAGGTCCGAGACATCACGATCGTTTTCAGCAACTGCTTCATCGACCAGCCGTTCTCGCGGAAGTCGACCGCCAGCCAATCGAGCAGTTCCGGATGCGAAGGCGGCGTTCCCTGCGTGCCGAAATCTTCTTCCGTTTCGACAAGGCCGACACCGAACAGCCGTGCCCAGAGACGATTGACCATCACGCGGCTCGTCAGTGGGTTGTCCGCCTGCATCAGCCACTTCGCGACGGCCAGCCGATTCGGTTCGACCTCCTCGGGAGCATCGACAAATTCCGTCAGCACGGCCGGCTGGACTTCGTCCCCCTGATCGAGAAAATTGCCCCGGTTATGCAGTTTCGTGAGCCGCTGTTTCTTCGGAGCCAGTTCGAGCATGACCGGCGTTTTCGGGATGCTCTCCTGAATCGCCTTGAGTGCTTCCTCGGCTTCCTTGATCGCCGCCTCGTCGGTTTCCGGCTCGGATTTCAACTCCTGCAGCTTCACCTGCTGCAACTCGAGTTGACGGGCCTGCTCGGCTGTTGGCGTCGGATAAAACGGAGCCTCGGCGTCGGCATCTTGAGTCTGATTGAAGAAGGCGTAGAACGAGTAGTAATCGTTAATCGTAATCGGGTCGTACTTGTGCGAATGGCATTTCGCACAGCCCATCGTCAGCCCCATCCAGACCTGCAGCGTGGTGTCGACACGGTCCTTCACGGCGGCGACTCGGAACTCTTCGTTATCGGTGCCCCCCTCTTCGTTGGTCATCGTATTGCGATGAAACGCGGTCGCCAGAAGCTGCTCGGTCGTGCGGTCCGGCAGCAGATCCCCGGCCAGTTGCTCGATGGTGAACTGGTCGTAAGGCATGTCCTCGTTGAAGGCGTTGATGACCCAGTCGCGATACCGCCAGATGTCCCGATGCCGGTCCTTTTCGTAGCCCTTCGTATCGGCATAGCGGGCCAGATCAAGCCACATCCGCGCCCAGCGTTCGCCATAAGCCGGAGATGCGAGCAGCCGGTCGACGACCTTCTCGTAGGCGTCCGGCGACTCATCCGTAACGAACGCCTCGGCTTCCTCAACCGTCGGCGGCAACCCGGTCAGATCGAGCGACACCCGGCGAATGAGCGTGAGGCGATCCGCTTCGAACTGAGGTTGTAACCCGGCTTCTTCGAGCCGCCTGAGCACGAAATGATCGATCGCACTGGCGGGCCAATCGGCCTGTTTGACCTGCGGTGGCTCGACTTTGACGGGCGGAGAAAACGACCAGTGCTCTTCGTACTCGGCTCCTTCGGCAACCCACTGGCGGAAGAGCGCGATCTCCTGTTCTGTCAGCGAATGCCCCGAATCGACGGGCGGCATGACGAGAATGGAATCATTGGTCTCCACCCGGGCGATCAGCTCGCTCTCGTCGGGTTCGCCGGGCACAATCACCCCGGCTTCCACGGCAGTTGAGCGTTGATCAAGCCGCAGATCGGCCTTCCGACTGCCGGCGTCCATCCCGTGACACGCCAGACAGTTCTTCGCCAGCAGCGGCTGAATATCACTGCTGAAATCAACCTTCTCCTTCGCCTCCACTCCTGTTGAAGCGATGAGAAGAATCCCGCAGCAGAATGCAATTCGAATCATCATGAGCCCGGCATCCCGATTCCGTGTGTAATGGACGCGTCCAGCGTACCAGATCAACGGTTGCTGATGCTACCAAGGCGCCACTCCGGTATCATGGACGGCAACGTCTCCCATGGCTGTCATTCATGCTCACTGCCATCCCGATGTCTGCACCTGTCGAATCACTCCCGATCAGCAAGCTGGCCAAACTCGGCCACTTCGAAGAATTGATCCGCCGGGATTTCGAGCGGGATCAGAAGACGCTTGCGACCATTTTCGAGCTCGCCGTGACTGACTTTCGGACTGTGAAACGGACTTCCGGACATCAGCGGATACTGGAGTTGTGTCTCGATGTGGGGCTCGATCTTTCGAGCCGTGCGGGGTGGTTGAATCAGTCGGTGGTCTGTCTTGCGGCCGCGGCCGGGGATTGCGAGATCATCGAGCGGATGCGTCAGCAGGGGCTGCCGGACGATCCGTTTGTTTGGGCTTCGGTGGGCGACGTTGGCGAACTCATGAAACTGTCGCTGACCGTCGACCTCGGCTCGCTGCGTGATGCGAACGGATTCAACCTGCTGTTCAATTGCGCTCAGTCGGGTCTTGGTCGAAGCGATCCGGAGATGAAGCAACAGCTGACGGAGACCTGCAAACATCTCCTGTATCACGGCGTGGAGGCTCAGCATGAGGTGGCGAACGCACTGCCGATTTTCCCGGCGTTTCTCTGCGCCTGGACCGGGGGCAACGAGGAAATCATGCGACTGCTGATTTCCGATGGCGGCGTCACGCCTGAGCGTTTCCATCAGACGCTCGAACACTGCCTCGAACCGCACCAGCGCTCCGGCGAGCCGTTCTACGATGTCGCCGAGGTCGTGCTCGAAGCAGGGTTCGACATCAACGCGATCCATCCGGACCAGGGCCGCACTCTACTGCACGGGGCAGCCAATCGCGGGACGGTCAAAGCGGTTGAATGGCTACTGAGCCGGGGAGCCGATCCAAACGCCCGGGATCGTGAAGGACGAACGCCGCTGCATGCGGCAGCGATGCGGAATACATCAACGGCGGTTGTGAAGATGCTCATCAACGCGGGGGCAGATGCGAATGCGGAAGATGATGCGAATCTAATTCCGCACGACTATGCCCGGGAGAAGAATAGAACTTCTGTGGTACGATTTCTGTCTGGATTGGAATAGAACTCACGCATTAGCAAAACCAAAGTGATCGCTTCTGTTTTTTTACTCCGTTACGTATGACCGCCGAGCACGTTATGTAAGACTTCAGACTCGTCGTCTAACATTAATGCGTATGCGAGTATCTGCGGCTGAATCTTCGCTATTCTTTTCAAGTTCTGGCTTCTCCTCGCCTTCGTGACGAATTTCAGCTTCATATTCTCAGTTGAGATGTTCAACTGGCTCAACGAAATGACCAAGATCCCACTTGTCAGCATTGTCGAGGCATCCGGTTATGTTTTCGGGTTCACTTTGCTCTCGATCATCTTTCTGGGACTTGTCTGTGGATACGCCTGCGGAAACAGGCTGGCAAGAGCTGCGTGGCGGCGCGGGTACGCCCGGAGCTTTGCCGGGGGAATCATCTTATTGATCGTTGCCTCCGTGTTTTTGGTGACTCGAATGGCATAGTCACAATCTCTTCCGCTGTTTGCTCCGATCAAACCATCTTTCCTGTAAGGGCGACGATACAACGTCTCAAACAGACAGAACCATAACACGAAAACGATTCCGATGCCGTAGAGAATCCCCAGCGCGTAGCCTGCCCAGGGGGAGGTGATTCGAAGTCTCGCAACCGTCCAGATGAAATATGCGGTTCCGACGCAGAAAGCCAACGGAACGCCGATCAACAGCACGATGAGAAAAAGCAGGCGTGGAGCGTTCAACTGCTCAACAAGAGCGAACACCCCCAGCCACAGTAGCAACACGATCGTCCATCCAGCCACAATCGCAAAACAGCAGACGCCGACTTGGCCAAGAAGATCCAGCACTCGTCGAGTCAGCGATGGCATCCAGCTCTCCGTTCGCTGCTGAAACCTCAATAGAAATCCCCGGCCACACCCCCCTCGACAAATGTCGACACTTTTTCGAACTTTCTTCTGGCTTTTGGGTGTGCGCCCGTTCTATCGTCGGGAGTAATGGATACCGATTTCGTTTTCGCAGTTCAAGCGTCTGCGCAGGCGAATGTTGAGAACGGAGTGATCATAAACTCGCGAGATTAGACTGCAGGGCAATCGAGAGACGATGACCGGAGTGTTGCAAACTTTCCGGACTTTGTGGAACCGCCGGGGCACTTCCTGCTCCACTCGGAGGCGACGATTCTCGATGACGCCGTCGGTGACGACCGCAATTCTGGGATCACCCGCGCGGCGACTTCAGAGCTTCGCCCGGCTCGGCTCGGCTTCCGAACAATGTGAGCCGCGACTTCTCCTGAGTGGAGTGGCCGACGATCAGGACGACGGAACGGCTCCCGAGCTTCAGCTCTCAGAAAGTACGATCCTGGGCCGCAATCTGGCGACCGGGATGTGGACGATGAGTCGGCACGTCGGCTCTGAGATCATCAATCTCGAGATCGGCGTCTGGACGCCCGACAAAGCCTGGAGCTACATCAATACAGGCGACTTCAACGGCGACGGTCGGGCCGATCTGTTTGGCGTCGATCAGTACGGGGAACTGTTCGTCAGTCTGATCGACGAAGCGATCCTCGATGGCGACGCGACGCTGCAGGTGCAGTCGTACGGCAACTGGGGAACGCAGGTGCCGTGGGTCGATGTCCGTGTTGGCGACTTTAACGGCGATCAACTCGATGATATCGCTGTGCGGAACTCCAGAACCGGTCGCTGGGTCGTTGGTGGAAATACCGGCGACGAGCAATTCTCGCTGGCCGTAGCGGGAACGTGGCCGACATCGCGGACCTGGGTGGATGTCCGTGTCGGCGACTTCAATGGCGATGGCTTCGACGACCTGATTGGTCGGGATCTCCAGTACGGACGATGGATGCTGGCCCAGTCCGATGGCCAGCCGCAGCCGACCTTCACATACGCCTACTACGCGGAGTGGTCCAGCTCGGTCGACTGGCAGGATGTCACAATTGTGGACCTGAATCACGACGGCCGTGACGAACTTCTCGCTCGCAACGCCAGTGCCCAGGTCTGGTGGAACACGCTCAGCACAGACGAGGCGGCGATCACCCAGAGCTACGGCAAGTACTCGAACACGGCCGAGTGGACCGACTGGTCGATCATCGACACCGACAGCGAACGTCCGCCGATGGTGCTGGCCCGTCACGTGGCGAGTGGGTGGTGGTTTCTTGGTGAACGGATCGAGGACCGGCTTGTCGTCCGCCGCGTCAGCAAGTGGGCTCAACAGGTCGAATGGACCGATGTTTCGACCGTCGATCTGCGGGGAACGGGAAACTATCAGGTGATTGGACGCAATCCGATTACCGGAGCCTGGGTTTCATCGGAACTGATCCGTCCTTCCATCGCTGCTCAAACGGGGCTCGACTACGCGACGTCCGCGAAAGTGGCCTTCCGCTGGGATCCGACGACACTCTGGAACAATGTCGGATCAACAGACGGACTCCCACCAGGCGGCAAGGCTCCAGGCTACGCGGAATCGATCGCTCCGGTGGATGACGATCCTGATCTGTCGCGTGTACTGATTATCGGTGACTCGATTTCGATCGGTTATACGCTGACTGTTCGCGAGGAGCTGGCCGGCGTGGCCAATGTGCATCGTCCAGCAGACAACGCGCGAATGACAACCTATGGTCTCGAGCATCTCACCGAATGGATCACGGTGAATGGCAACCGAAGATGGGATGCCATTTACTTCAATTTCGGCCTGCACGACATGGTCTATGTCGATGAGAATGGGATCGGGACCACTCCGGAGCTGGGGACCTTTCGCACGACTCCCGACCAGTATCAGCAGAACCTGATGCTGATTGCGACGCTGCTGCAATCGACCGGAGCGACTGTGATCTTCGGCAATACGACCCCGATTCCCGAAGGAGCACCGAACCGATTGCCGGAGACCGTCGACATCTATAATCAGGCCGCCGCAGAAGTCATGGCTCAGCTCGGCATTCCGATTCACGATCTCAACAGTTTCGTCGCCGGTCATTCGATGCCGCTGCACATCACCTCGGACATCCACTTCACCGAGTACGGCTCCATGGAACTCGGCAAGGAAGTGGCGAGATATATCGGCGATGCACTCAGTCAACGGCCATAACGAGAAGCCGCTGACTGACTTGCCGGGGATCTGGTTGTCGATGATACTCGACGGATCATTCTACCCGTCGATACTCCTCCTCGAAGAGATCTCCGCATGCGCCTTGCCGAAATCATCTCCTGTCTTCATCGCCTCTGTTTTGTTGCAACTTTGGCTCTGCTGATAACGTGCCTGAACGGAACGAAAGTTCGATCGGCAGAGAAGTCGACTCAACCGAACATTGTGCTGATTCTCGTGGACGATATGGGGTACGGCGACCCGGGCTGTTACAACCAGCAGTCGAAATGCAGAACGCCGCACATTGATCGACTGGCAGCCGAGGGGATGAAATTCACCGATGCTCATGCGGCCGGGGGAGTTTGTCATCCGTCTCGATACGGCCTGCTGACTGGTCGCTATCCGTTTCGTCACAATCGGAACTGGCGGCACGAACCACTGATCGCTGAAGAGGACGAGACGATTCCGGAGATGCTGCAGCGAGCCGGATATACGACGCACATGGTCGGCAAATGGCACCTCGGCTTCGACAATGGCCCCGACTACAACTTCGAGAAAGGCCTGACCGGCGGCCCGGTCGATCGCGGTTTCCAGACTTACTTCGGCATGCCGGCTTCGCTCGATATCCCGCCGTACTATTACATCGAAGGCCGGATGGCATCGCCGCAGCCCACTCTGCCGATTGCGGCGAATTCGTCTCCCGGATGGAGTCCGATTCAGGGCGCGTTCTGGCGAGCAGGACTGCGAGCCGGCAATTTCATTATGGAAGACGTCCTCGACGAATTTGGCCGGCACGCGGTCGAAACGGTGGAAACATCGTTCTCGAAGGAGGAGCCGAGTTTTCTCTACCTGGCGCTCACCGGCCCGCACACTCCCTGGTTACCGGCTGAGGAATTCCACGGCAGTGGAGGAGCTGGGCTCTACAGCGAGTTCGTCGCCCATGTCAACGCCGTCGTCGGGCGAGTTGTCGAAGCGATCGACGAGAGCGGCGAAGCCGACAACACGATGGTCATCTTCTCCAGCGACAATGGTCCGGTCTGGTACGAGAACGACGAAGAGCGATTTCAGCACGACAGCACCGGCCCGCTGCGAGGGATGAAGGGCGACGCCTGGGAAGGCGGACATCGGATGCCGTTCCTGATTCGCTGGCCCGCTCAGCTTCGAGGCTATTCGGAATCGGATGAACTCATCGGCTTCATCGATCTCCTGCCGACCCTGGCTGAGATCACCGGCACCGAACTTGAAACGGCTGACCGCATCGACGGACGCAGCTTCGCGGCCCTGCTCGATCTGCCGACGAAAGAGCCGTGGCCGCGTGGAGAACGGGTGATGCTGCAACACCACAGCGGCAGCGTGATTCGAGCCGGCTCGTGGAAACTGATCACGCGGCTCGGCTCCGGAGGGTTTTCGAAACCGAGCAAAGAGAAACCGCAGCCCGGCGGCCCGAAGGGGCAGCTGTACGACATGGTTTATGACCGTGGCGAAGCCGACAATCTCTGGCTGGAACACCCGGAAATCGTCGAAAAACTGATGCGTCAGCGGCAGGAAATCATCGACGCACACGAATAACAAGGGAGCCTGCACGATCGGCACAACCGGTTCAGCTTGAGCCGATTCTCTGGTTCAACCCGCTCCCACTCCGCAGGCAGGTGACAGCGATCGCGGGGTGCTCGTAAAATGATGGCCGCACGTCATCACGCTCTCGTCTGAGCAGCTGGAGCGGAACGCTTTACCGGATGTCCGCATAGGATCGAGTTTTCGCCTGAAACATGGCAACTTATGCGAACGGAACGGATAGGCTTTCAGTATTCTGCTCTATTGCACCGTGAACTTCTCTGCCTGAAATTGAATCGATGTCCGCGCTCTCCCCTGAAGAATGGACCCGTTATCTTCACGAACACATTCCGGTCAGCCGGGCGATGGCAATTACCGTTCTGACCGCAGAGCCGGACGAGGCCGTTATTCAACTCCCGTTGACTGAGAATCTGAATCACCGGGAGACGGCGTTTGGCGGGAGTATTTCGACGGCCGGCATCCTCGTTTGCTGGCTGCTGTTCAACATTCGCATGCGCGAGAGGAACGAGACGCCGCGGCTCGTCGTCCGCAACAGCAACACGTCGTTCCTGAAGCCAATCGCCGACAGCTTCACCGCGAGCTGTCGATTCGATGACAATGCTGCCTGGGCGCAGTTCCTGAAGATCTACGAGAAGAAAGGCCGGGGGAAACTTTCGCTGACTTCCGAACTCTCCTCAGCCGGGGAACGCTGTGCGATTCACGCCGGCGAGTTCGTTGCTCTGCGAAACGACTGAGCCTCTCTCGGCACGAATCGTTCAGGAGTCAGTCGTCGGTTTTCTTTTTCTTGGTCGACTTCTTCTTCGTCGCTTTTTTCTTGGCCGATTTCTTCTTGGTGGCTTTCTTCTTTGTCGCTTTTTTCGTGGTTTTCTTGCCGGTCTTGGCGGCCTTGGCTTCGATCCACTCCAGCGCCTGGGCCAGCGTCACCGATTCCAGATCGGTATCCTTGGGAACCGTGGCATTGATCTTGCCATGCTTCACGTAGGGGCCGTACCGGCCCTCGAAGATGCCGATGACTTCTTCGTCCTCCGGATGCTTGCCGAGTTCGCGGATGGGCTTCGGAGCCTCTTTGGTGCGGGCCTGCTTCAGAAGTTCAACCGCCAGATCGAGACCGACCGTCAGCACGTCGACATCCTTCGGAAGTCCCTTGTACTTGCCCGAATGCTGCACGTAAGGACCAAAGCGGCCAATGCCGGCTTTGACCACCTTGCCGTCCTCTGGATGCTGCCCTAGCGTGCGGGGCAGTTCCATCAGCTTGATGGCGGTGCTGAGTTCGATCTGCGTCGGATCGATGTTCTTGGGGATGGAAACCCGCTTCGGCTTCGCGCCGTCTTCACCCTGCTCTCCCAGTTGGAGATAAGGACCGAACGGACCACTTAATACGAAGATTGGCAGCCCTTCCTCGGGATGCATGCCGATGGACTGAGGCCCCTGCTCTTTCAGCAGAAACAGCTTTTGAGCCAGTTCCTGGTTGACGTCTGCCGGGGAGATTTCCTGCGGCAGCGACGCGGTTTTCTGCTCGCCGTTTTCTTCTTTCTCCAGGTAAGGTCCATAGCGTCCCACGCGGACCGAAGAATCGAGGCCGGCGAATTCGAGCGTACAGGCTTTGCGCGGATCGATTTTCTCTTCGCGTGTCTTAACCTGTTCGACGAGACCATCATCGCCGCCGTAGAAGCGTCCCAGATACGGCACGCGCTGCGCCTGTCCGTTCGAAATATCGTCCAGCGTCTGCTCCATCCCGGCCGTGAACTGGGTGTCGACCAGATTGGGAAAGTTCTCTTCGAGCAGGCGTGTGACAGCCATCGCGGTGAAGGTGGGGATCAGCTGATTACTGTCCTTGCGGACGTAGCCGCGATCCTGAATCGTGCTCAGAATACTGGCGTACGTCGACGGACGCCCAATCCCTTCTTCTTCGAGCTTGCGGACGAGCGATGCTTCCGTGAAGCGGGCGGGAGGCTTGGTTTCGTGGCCGACTGGATCAAGCTGCGAGCAATTGAGCGGCTCCTGTTCCTTGAGATCCGGCAGCATGGAATCACGGTCATCGAGAGCCGCTTCCGGATCGTCACTGCCTTCCACGTAAGCACGGAAGAAGCCGGGGAACACAACCTGACGGCCGGTCGCTCGGAACTTCGCGTCTTCGACTTCCACGGTCACGTTGAGAAACTTCAGTCGCGCTTCGGCCATCTGGCAGGCCATGGTCCGCTTCCAGATTAGCGCGTAAAGCCTGGCTTCAACGCCTGTAAGCCGCAGCTCTTCGGCGGTTCGCATCTCCGTGCCCGAAGGGCGGATCGCTTCGTGAGCCTCCTGCGCGTTCTTCGATTTCCCGGTGTACTGGCGGGGACTGTCGCTCAGATAATTATCGCCATACAAATCCTGAATCCGGCCGCGAGTCGCCTGCACCGCTTCGGAAGAGAGGGCGACGCTGTCGGTTCGCATGTAGGTGATGTAACCGTTTTCATACAGCCGCTGAGCAGTCTGCATCGTCTGCCGGGCCGTCATGTTCAACTTACGGTTGGCTTCCTGCTGCAGCGAACTGGTGATGAACGGAGCCGGCGGCTTCCGGTTCGACATCCGCTCTTCAATTTCGCCGACCGACCAGTCGGCTTTCAGCAATCGCTCCTGAAGCGACTCGGCTTCCTGCTGGTTGAGCAGCAGGACATCAGCTCCCGGCTTCAGCTTGCCGGTCGCTTCATCGAAGTCTTTTCCGGTGGCGAGCCGTTTGTCATCGACCGAATGCAGAATGGCTTCGAACTGTCCGCCCGCTCCAGTCCGCAGCGCGGCTCTCAGGTCCCAGTACGTGGCCGAATGGAACGCGAGCCGCTCGAGTTCCCGTTGAACGAGCAGTCGCACTGCGACAGACTGCACTCGCCCGGCGGAAAGTCCGCGAGCGATCTTCTTCCACAGAAGTGGACTGAGCGTGTAGCCGTAAAGACGGTCCAGAACGCGGCGGGTTTCCTGAGCCTCGACGAGATCCTCGTTGATGTCCCGGGTGTTGTTGATGGCTTCCTGAATGGCGGATTTGGTAATTTCCGAGAAAACCATGCGACGAACGCTGACTTTTGGCTCCAGCAGCTGCACGAGATGCCAGCCAATGCTCTCCCCTTCGCGGTCTTCATCGGTCGCGATGATGAGTTCCTGAGCGTCCTGGAGGAGGTCTTTGAGTTCCTTGATCAGCTTTTTCTTTTCCGACGGAACCACATAAAGAGGTTCAAACTCCTTTTCGGGGTTCACGCCAAGCGTCGCCCAGGACTCCTTTTTATATTTGGAGGGGATATCTGCGGCCTTGGCGGGAAGATCACGGACGTGCCCGACACTGGCGCGAACGATGTAATCGCTGCCCAGAAAGCTACCGATCTTCTTTGCCTTTGCCGGGGATTCCACGATCACCAGCGCCTTATAGTTTCCGTTCTTCGCCACCATATGTGCGCTGCTCGCCTCCATCCTGACGCGGCCATCGGCCATGGCTGCGTCTTTGGGTTTCACTCTTGCGGCGCGGTCACTCGATCGGAGCAGGATGTCTCCACATCGTCTCCTCCGACAACAACCGCGGGCGGAATCGACAAAGGGTTAAATGATTGCAGGGCCGACTGTCAAGGCTGCGACTCTCGGCAAGAATGGTCCAAACTCGCTTGTCGGACCATGTAAAAATTAATTACAGTCCGGCTTCGCCCCTTTTCCGCCATCGTTGACGATGGCGGTTTTTCGCTCAGAGCAGTTTGTAAGGATACAGGATGAAGTCTCCGTTCGCGGTCTTTCGCAAACACCAGAAAGTCTTGATGGTCGCCCTGACCGGGCTGGCAATGTTTGCGTTCATTGTCCTCGACTCTCTGACGCAGAACATGGCCGCTTTCCCGCCAATCTTCGGGGCTTTGGTCGGTGTGGGGCTCGGCTGGTTGATCCTGAGAAACTCCAAATACACCTGGGTCGCACTGACCGTCGGGGGCGTGGCCGGAGCATTGATCGGCCTTCAGTTCCAGACCAACTCGACCACCCAGGCCGCCGTGACGACGTCGTTTGGTTCGATCAGCGAGATCGAACTGCAGAACGCCGCACGCCGCCGCGAAACGGTTAACCAGTTCCTCGTGCAGGCCTTCCGAGCCGCTCATGCGGGGGAAGAGAATCCTCAAATGTTCATGCTGCAGAGCTATCTGTTCGGCGGCAACGGGGATCCTCAGCAGGAAGCGTTGATGCACATGCTGATGATGCGGGAAGCCGACAAGGTCAACTTTTATGTGAGTGACCAGCAGGTTTCCGATTACATCAGCCAGGCGACAGCCAACAAGCTGAGCGGCGGCGATTACGTCAAGATTCTTCGCCAGATCGGCTTGAGCGACAGCGAACTGTTCAACCTCATCCGCGAACAGATTGCCTCACAGAGCCTGCGTCGCGAGCTGATGCCCCGATATGTGGCCACGCCGGAAAACTTCTGGGATTATTACCAGAAAATGAATGTCCGTCAGGAACTGGCGACTGTTTCGGTCGCGGTCGAAGCCTTCAAATCTGAAGTTGGCGAGCCAACGGACGAAGAACTGAAAGCCCTGTTCGACGAACACCGAGAAAAATTCCCCTCCGGTTCAGATCCAGGCTTCCGACAGCCGCCACGGGTGAAGCTGGCTTACCTCGAAGTCGATTACGACACGGTGGCCAAGACCGTTAAGGAAGTAACCGACGAAGAAGTCAAAGCCTATTACGAAGCCAATAAAGAGGATTACCGGAATCAGACCGCCGATCCATTCCCGTCGCAGTTCGGCGACGAGATGGAAGGCCTGGATGATGCCAATCCGTTTGAAGCTCCTGGCCTGGAAAGCCCGATGCTGGCTCCGGGACTGCCTGCTCCTGTCGGCACGGATACGCCGGCCATCGAATCGGGCGACCTGCCCGGACCGGTAATGACTCCTCCGGCGAACACCTCGGAGAGTTCCGCCACCCCGACCGCTCCCCCGCAGCCGGAATCGACCTCGACGCCTGCTCCGGAAGGAACCACATCAGCAATCGAACACCGTCCGTTCGGCAACGCGTTCGCCTTGATTCAGGATCAGCCGACTCCGTCCGAAGGATCGCCGACACCGGCTTCAACATCGACTCCGGCTCCCGCGTCGACTTCGACACCGACTCCGGAATCCACCTCCCGCCCTGCTCCAGAGATGACTGCTCCAGCTCCGGCTGGAACTTCGACGCCTGCTCCTGCGACGACCACAACTCCTCCGCCAGCAACGACTTCGACGCCAGCTCCGGAAACGACGTCCACCATGACGCCGCCGCCGGCTGCAGACCCACTTCCCGAATTCCAGCCTCTGGACGAAGCTCTCACCGAGCGAATTCGCGCTCAGATCAAGCGGGAAAGGGTGATGGCGAAGATCAACGAGATTACGCAGGAATCTCGCGGAGCTTTGTTCAACATCGTTTCGAAGTACGCCAACGCGGAAGACGACAACAAGGAAGCGATTGCAGCCGAGATCCAGAAGGCTGCTCAGGCTTACGCGAAGGAAAACAAGCTGCGGTACGTGGAGACGCCATTCCTGTCTCCGGAAGAACTGCAGGAATCCGAAGATCATCCGATTGGAAGCTCGACCGAACCAATTTCGATCCGTTTCCAGCGGGAGAACGCCCGGACCGTCGTTGAACAGCACTTCAGCGGACCGGATCTGGCCTCCATTGAACGGCAACGTTACCTGATCTTCGAAGCGGAAGACCCTTCGACGCTCAACCGCTTCCTGCACTGGCAGGTCGCGTTCAAGCCCCAGCACGTCCCAACGTGGGATGAAGACGGCGTGAAGGAACAGGTCCAGGAAGCCTGGAATGCGATTCAGGCTCGTGAACTGGCCCGCAAACGTGCCGAAAAGATCGCCGAAACTCTGCGAAACGCCGGCGACAAGACCTGGAAAGAAGCCCTGGCCGACGTCACCGAAACCGGAAAAGAGGGTGGGCAGAAACTGAATGTGGCCTACACGAGCCCGTTCACCTGGTTGACTCGCTCATCGGCGGCGAATCCGAACCCGTTCGCGCCGCCGCCGCTGGAACTGCCGGAACTTCCGATGATTTATGGCGGAATCAGCAACGAATTCATGGAAACGGTGTTCCGGGACCTGGAACCAGGCCAGGTGGGCGTCACCGAGAGTGCCGATGGACGTTACCTCCATGTGGTCCGGGTCGATAACCGGACTGATCTCGCAGAGATCCGCGCCTCGTTCCTGGCGGCTCAGGGCAGCCTGTTCTCGCCATTCTCGCCGTTCCAGATGATGACCTACGAAGACTCGCGTGATCTGGTTCGTCAGTGGAATTCGGACATCTACGAGAAGTACGAGGTCAAATGGGTGGGAAACGAATCGGAGTGATCGGAAGATTCCCGATTTCATCACCTCTGTGATTTGATCCTCTTGCATTGCGAGAAGATTCTGGAACAATCTACTTCATTCCCCGCGTTGAAAAATGGCATTGAAAGCATGTCTATTTATTGATAGGCTGCGATTAACGGTGTCATTCCACGCCTCAGAGAAGTGAGATTCCCGCCGGAACATACGCATGCATATCGAACTTGAAGTCAGCAATAAACGATCCAACGTCAAACGGCTTGTCATCCGGGAACGTGCCATTATCGGTCGCCAGAACCACTGCGACATTCGTGTCGTATCGGGCGAACTGAGCCGCGAGCACTGCCGGATTGAAGTGGATCATGACGATGCTCACCTGATCGATCTCGGCAGCACGAACGGGACGTATCTCAATCGCAAAAAGCTCGAGGCGCACCAGCCCTACGAACTCAGCGAAGGGGATACGATCCAGCTCGGCCCTGCGGCGTTCTCTGTGCATATCATTCACGAGTCGGAGAGTCTGCAGGAGAACGAAACCATCTCCTCGATCTCCGATGAAACGCTGACCGGCGATCTGGACAGCCACGTCAGCGGTGCTCACGTGGGAGCCGGAGACGAAACGATCCCGGCTGATGAGCAGCATTCAGTCGCCGAGTCGGGCTTCACCGAAGAAGAACTCGAAGAATTGATCGACGAAGACGAAGATTCCGATTCGTTTCTCGCTGGCGTGACGTCGGATAACGACATGAAGACTGTCGATGACGACGACGATGCTTACGACAAGTTCCTCAGTGATCTTTAAGCCCGGAATCGCGTGGAGCGTACGCGGCTTGTTCTGAGCGAAGCCGAACTCAGTATCGCTGGACGTCCACGCCGTCTGCATTCTGAAACGCGGTCCGCACCTGCTCGCTGAATTCTGCAGGGGCCTCGGGTTCGGAAGGCGTCTCCGCAGCTTTGGCGACAAGGCCGGAACTCGGCTGAATACTGAGAACACCCGCGACTCGCCACGTGCCACGGCTGTCCCGATTCATCTGCAGGGACGTGCGAATCCACTCCCGTTCGTGTCGAATCTTGGCGGTGACAACCGCTTCAGCTCCGCGACGCTGTACGTCTTCAATATGCACGGTGACCGCAGCCGGATCCCCTGCTCCGTAGAGCGCTTCGTGCTTGACCATGCCCTTCAGATAAGCCTGGGCACGGGTTCGAATCATCGAGCCGTCGAAGCGAGTCAGATATCCCATCATCAACAGTGCGACGCCGGCTGCAACAAGGCCGACGGCGAGCACTTCCGGGAATGATCGGCCACGTGGTCGCATGGAGCGGGCTTGAGTCGAACGAAGCGGTTCAGGCACCGGGACGCAGCTGCCAGTAAGCCGCGAGAACTTCGTACAGATCCTCGGACACCTGGATCTCATCGTCCTCGAAGTCACTCAGCCAGGTTCTGCGGAACCGCGTCGCATCGGCGAGAGCAGCACAGACTTCGCCGAGTCGAACTTTAACCTGCGGCTCTTCAACAGCACCGCAATCCTGATCGCCAGTGTAGAGCTTAAGACGTGGTCGCATCGACATCCTTCCATGGAGTCGTGGTCTCTTCGCGGCAGTTTCCAACCTTGAAACTACTCCGGGTATCTCACTGTATCGGCAGTCGGATTCGATCGACTTTACGCGAAATAGTGGCCAGAGCGGTTGTAGGACCAGTCGCCTGAAAGCTGGGATGCGAGCGTAAAATGGGCTCAAGACATCAGGCAGTGATTGTTGGCCATCGTGATCCCCGACAGCATCGAGCCAATGATCCCCAGAAAGCCCTGATCGGTGCCGCATAAATAGAGCCGGTCGATCCCCGTGGTGCCATCGAGACGTTTGATCGGGGCGCCGTACACGCAGCCGTTCAGGTGGCTGGTGAAGCGACGAATCGTCCGGGGAGTGAAGGCATCAGTATCGAGAATGTGCTTCCGATAGTCGGGTACGTGGCGGAGGGCGGCTTCGCGGATCCGGTTGGCCCATTCGTCCTTAGCGGCCTGGTACTCCTCTTCCGGAAGGTTGAGCCAGTAATCGTGGTTGGCCAGAGCGGTAATTCGCATCACCCCTTCGGGCAGCGGCTCGTCGTACCGGAAGTTATTGGGCGAACAGATAATGCCGCTTTGCAAATCGCAGGGTGCTTCCGGTTTACGGTAATGAAACTGTTCGGTCTCGCTGTAGAAAATGATCGTTTCATCGTATCCGAGATCGGTCGGCTGAACGTCAATGACGTCGATCATCTCGTTGAAGGTGACCACGCCGGGCTGCCGCTCATCTTCAGGGACGGGAAAACCATCGCCGCAGAGCGAGGCCGTTTCCGCCAGACCAGCCGAGGAGAGGACGCGGTCAGCGGTCAACTCGTCGCCATTTTCCAGTCTCACCCCCATTGCCCGGCCGTCTTCGACGAGAATCTCATCGACTCCGGCCCGCAGCTTCAGTTCTCCACCGAGTTCGCGATACTTTTTCACCAGCGCCTTCATGATCGGTCGCACGCCCTTGAACGGGCGGCCGAAGCCTTCCATGAAGATGCTCTTGTACATGATGACAAACTGGTTCAGGTCCATGTCATCGGCCCGGGCGCTGCCGTAGAACATGAGCGGGCAGAAAAGCATGTCGACCAGCAGCGGATCACTGAGATAGCTGGAAACGGTCTCGCGAGCCGAGATGGCTTTCTGGCTCAGGTCGAGCTCGTTGAATTCGAGCAGGAACTGATGGAGTCGGCGGAACGCGTCGATCTGAGCTGGGAAATGTTCCGCGATTTCCGATTCAAGCAGAGAGAAATCGTTGTTGAAGCGAAGTTTAGCCCCCGGGAAGACGACTGAGGAGCCATTCTGTTCGCAGAGGGAGAAGTCATCCCAAGACATCCGCAATTGACGGAGCAACTTGCTCAACGGTCCCGTTTTGGTTCCCGGAGCCGCAAAGTTCGTAATGGCATGCAGGCCGACGTCGTGATTGCGACCGCGGAGGCGGTAGAACGAATTCAGTCCGCCGATGGTCCAGTGCCGCTCGAGAACGCAGACCTTCTGCTCGAAGTAAGCCAGGCGAATCCCGGCAGCCAGCCCCGAGAGACCGGCACCGATGATGATCGTATCGTAATGCAACGATGAGGCTCCAAGATTCACAAGCAACAACGGGGTCTGGCCTGATACGCAATTCTCGACCAGGCCGCCCAACCGAAGCCACGCGCACTCGGCAGCCGGATGCCGCCGCTACGACTTCCCAGAATGTCAGACGGCAGTCAGAAACCGCCCCTGCGACGTTCCGAAAGGGTGGCACAGACATTCCTGTCTGTGCGCCTTCGGGTCCCCATTGTATCCAACCGTTTATTAAACCGGAGGGCGGGAGAGGTCATCTCGATTGAGGTTCGATCTTCTGCCGCGGTGATTTCCGTCCGCAGACAGGCATGTCAGTGCCACTGGATCCCGGGGACGGAAGTATCACCGGCAATCGACAATTGCCTCTGGAGTCGTCTCAGGCGTCCTTCAGACGCGGCGTGAGGTAATCGACGGTGCTCTTCATGGTCACCAGATGATGGTAGTCTTCTTCAGGAATCTGGATGCGATACTGCTTGCGAAGTTCCATCACGATGTCGAGGAAGTCCATCGAATCGAGTTCCATCTGGTCGCGGAAGGGCTTTTCATCGTCCAGATTCGACAGGTCTTCGTCGGGAGCGATTTTGCTGAGGATGTCGATGATAACCTGCCGGATTTCTGCCGGTGTCATGCAATACTTCTCCAAATGGTTTCGAGACTCGAGTTCGTGAGACGGATCGGAGGAAACGCAACGGAAGCCCGTTACAGCTCCAACAGGTGCGGCCTCGGATTCCGCAGGAACGGGAAACTGCCGGAAAACCGGACAGAAATCGGACCCGTGTTGAGAACACTCCCGTGAAATGAAGTTCCGGACTATCCGGTGAACTTCCTGACAATCAGAACCGAGTTGATGCCGAGCATCCCGAACGAATTGTTCAGAATGTACTCGACGTTCGGTTTGTGAACGGGGTGGTTGACGACGAGTTGATCCAGAGCGCACTCGGGATCAATGTTATCGAGGTTGATTGTAGCGTGAACGGTATCGTCTTCAAATGATGGGATATTCCCCAGCAGTTCCAGAGCACCCGCGGCGCCCATCGCGTGCCCGATGAAGCTCTTCGTATTGTTGATGCGGGTGTTTGTGCACTCGCCAAAAACGGCTCGCAGGGCTTTGCATTCTTCGATATCGCCCTGCTCGGTCGCCGTCGCGTGGCTGCTGACAATGTCGATCTGATTGGGCTCCAGCCCCGCCCGCTTGAGAGCCAGTCGGATACACTGCTCCTGTCGTTTCGGATCGGGCAACACGAAGTCCTTGGCGTCGGAGTTCATCGCGTAGCCGATGATCTCACCGTAAATCTTCGCTCCGCGGGCCAGAGCATCATCGAGACGCTCCAGCGTGCAGATTCCGCCACCTTCAGCGACCACGATTCCGTTTCGATCCTGATCGAACGGCCGGCTCGCTTTGGACGGGTCTTCGTGTCGAGCCAACGCTCCCTGGCTCTGGAAGCTGGCGAAAATGCCGAATGTGTGAATGCTCTCGGAAACCCCGCCGGCAATCGCCAGGTCGACTTCCCGGAGTCGCAGCATCTGGGCGGCCTGAATGAAACCAGCGTTCCCGGCGGCACAGGCAGCTCCGATCGTCAGATGAGGCCCGGTGATCCCCAAGCTGATGGTCACTTCGCCGGCGGCATTGTTGGCCACCGTGCGGGGATTGTGATGATGGGTCCAGACCGAGGTGTCGTACTCGAATTTCGAAATCTCGTAGACTTCGTTCTCGGTTTCCACGTTCCCGTGCTCGGTGATGCCGAGATAGACGCCGACGCGGTCCTTTTCGGTTTTTTCCCAGTCGACGCCGGAATCAATGACTGCTTCGTTGGCACAGTACACCGAGACCGAACCGACCCGTGTGCCGCGACGTAGATCCCGTCGCTTCTGGTGCCTGAGGGTGTCGAAGTCGCAGACTCCTGCCAGAACGGGCCCCATGTATCGGGTCTCGTAGGGCACGACTCCGGAACGTCCGGCCAGCAGGTTCTGGCGGAACTCGGAGAGCGAATTGCCATTCGGCGAGGTCAACCCGACCCCGGTAATCACAATTCGGTCGCTGTTGGGATTTCCGTCCGCCATTGAACTTTCCGCTCATCCGTTCTGCAGGGCAGAGGATCGTCTGCCGTCACTGAAGCGATAAAAGGCTGCGACTGCCAGTCGGGAAGTCGACGGTACGATGATCACGCCGGCTGCAACGCCGGATTATCGCAGTGATCCCAGCCCCGGGCAGGGCTCGGTACTCCTCTCATCTGAAGCTAGGAAAAGTAACGGCAAAACGGTCGACTCACAAGCCAGCCGACAGGCAAAGCGACAGATCACCCCCAAATTCCAATTCCCCCCGGCCTGCAAATCAATCTCAGGCCGCGGCCGGGACGATAATTGAGATCAGATCCCGGCGTTCATTTCCTCGTCGCGGCGGTTTTCGGTGACAAAATCCGTTGAAAGTCACCGGGCCACCCCCTACCATGACGCCATTGAGATTCAATCTCATCTTCAGGGAAAGAGAATCAGTTATGAATTGCGGCCCAGAAGTCGTCCCCATTGAAATTCTCCAGACCGGCGAAACGGGCGTCATTGTCGACGTATCCGGCGACGACAAAACCGTGAGTCGTCTGGCCGAAATGGGAATCCGCTGCGGTTGCGAATTCACCATCAAGCGGAAGGATTGTCCGACACTGATCACGGTCAATGGTCACGATATCCTGCTCCGCTGCGGCCAGGCCGCGATGATTCTCGTTTCCGCCGGAGCAGCTTCGCAACTCGTCTGAAACTCGCCTTACGCCCTGCCAGAGGCCGACTTCAGGTCTGAATCGCCGTGACGTCCTTCACAGCGTTTCCCCGGATCTGAATCGGGACACGACTTCGTCTCCAGCCAGCCCGGCGAATCGGCATCGAACGGATCGCCCATGCCCAAACTGAATGATCTAAAAGAGCAGGACATCGCTATTGTCGAAGATGTCGAAGGCTCTGACTCGGTCGCGATGCGGCTGATGGAGATGGGAATTATTCCCGGTGAAGAGATCGAACTGATCGGGCGTGCCCCGCTGGGCGATCCGCTGGAGTTTCGCATTTCGGGCTATCAGCTCTCCCTTCGCAAATCTGAAGCGGCTCGTGTTACAATTCGCTTCGCTTCCCCCGAGTAATTCCTTTGTCAGCTGGAACTCGGACACGCCCCTCCACGAGGACACCTCCGCATGTCGGGATCGATGACCAGACCTGAATCCGCCTCCCAGTCTGAGGTTCCGCCGAACCAGCGCTCCCCCCGCTCCGTTCATGTGGCCCTGATCGGCAATCCCAACACCGGCAAGAGCACGCTGTTCAATGCGCTGGCCGGCATGAATGCGCGCGTCGGGAACTATCCCGGCGTCACCGTCGAGAAGAAAGTCGGTCGCTTCCGCCACGAGGGGCACGAAGTCCACCTGATCGACCTGCCGGGAACGTACAGCCTTTCTCCCCGCACGGCTGATGAGATGGTCTCCGTTCGTGTTCTGCTCGGGACGCAGCCACAGGAAAAGCCGATCGATGCGGCCATCTGTATCGTCGACGCCACGCACCTCGAACGAAACCTGTACCTCTTCAGCCAGATCCTCGACCTCGGCGTGCCGGCCATTCTCGTGCTCAACATGTGGGACGAAGTCCTCAAGAGCGAGACAAGCATCGACGTTGCCGCGTTGCAGGAACGGCTCGGGATTCCGGTCATTACCACCGTTGCCCGCAAGGGGATCGGTGTCGATCAGATTAAGGATGCGGTCGTCGAACTGTTCGACGAATCGAAACCGAACACCGCAAAGCGACCGGAACTGTTCCCGGAGAACTTCCGGGCGGCTCAGCAGAAACTCCACGCCGAAGTCGAAACGCGAACCGGCCGGGCCCTGCCCCACTATCTGGCGGAACGACTTCTGCTTGACGTTCATGGCGAAACCGAACGGGAAATTCTGCAGGAAGACCGATCACTCAATCCGCTGATTAATGAATTGCGGAGCGAACTGGCTCAGGCCAACTGTCCAATTCCGGCAATTGAGCCCCGGGTCCGTTACGGCTGGGCCCGCCAGATACTTGATGGTGTGATCACCAAACCGGCGAAAGGACACCTGAAGCAGAAAAAGGATCATCTCGATGCCTGGCTGACCCATCGTGTAACCGGGCCGGTGATCTTTGCCGCGATCATGCTGCTGATGTTCCAGGCCATTTACACCTGGGCTGGCCCGCTGATGGATGCGATTGAATCCGTTCAGGGGCTGGCGGCCGACGCGGTAATCTCGGCCATGGCTCCGGGAGCCCTTCGCAGTCTGATTGTCGACGGACTCATTGCCGGCGTCGGATCTGTGGTCGTGTTTCTCCCGCAGATCGCGTTTCTGTTCCTGTTCATCGCCATCCTGGAAGACTGCGGCTACATGTCGCGAGCCGCTTACATTATGGACCGGCTGATGACCAAAGTCGGTCTGAGCGGGAAGTCATTCGTGCCGTTGATGTCGTCGTATGCCTGCGCGATCCCCGGCATCATGGCGACGCGAACTATTGAAGATCGGCGCGACCGGTTTGTGACGATGCTCGTCGCTCCACTAATGAGCTGCTCGGCACGATTGCCGGTTTATCTGCTCATGATCAACGCCTTCATTCCGAACGAAGCGATGCTCGGCGGCCTGCTGAATCTGCAGGGCGTAGTGCTGTTCGTGTTCTATCTTCTCGGCGCGGTCGTCGCCGTTCCAATCGCCTGGATCCTGAAAAAGACCTGGTTCAAAGGCGAGCCGGCTCCGTTCGTGATGGAACTGCCCAGCTTCAAATTTCCGTCGCTGCGTGTCGTGTTCTATCGGGTTTACGATCGCGCTAAAGCCTTCCTGGCTCGAGCGGGAACGCTCATTTTCCTGACCACCGTCATCGTCTGGGCACTGGGTTACTTCCCGGGAGACCACTCGCAGCTCGATCAGGTGATGACTCAACTCGAGAGCCCTGGCGTCGAAGAAGGCACACCGGAAGAGGAAGCACTCGAAGACCAACGGCGGCAGCTTTCCGCATCGTTGCTCGACCAGAGTTTTCTCGGCCGGGCGGGACATGCGATTGAACCGGTGGTTCGTCCGCTGGGCTGGGACTGGCGTCTCGGCATCGGCACGCTGGCTTCGTTCCCTGCCCGTGAAGTCGTGATCGGTACGCTCGGAACGATCTTCAGCCTGGGTGGTGATGTCGACGAAAGCGATACGCGGCTGATCGACCGGTTGCGGGCGGCCCGTCATGAGAACGGGGAGCCGTTGTTCAACGTGCCGGTCGCATTGTCGGTGATGGTCTTCTTTGCCCTGTGTGCACAATGCGGCGCCACACTGATGGTGATGCGACGGGAAACAAACAGTTGGAAGTGGCCCGTGTTCTCGTTCGCCTACATGACGCTCCTCGCTTATGTCGGAGCGTTGTTGACGTATCAAATCGGGATGCTTTTCGTAGGAACCTGAGCAATGAATTTCGACTGGCAGACTGCAGTCGCTCTGCTCATCGTGGCCGTGGCGGTCGTCCTGCTCCTGCGTCGTCTGCTGCGAACAGGACAGCCGGGTTGCGGATCCTGTGAGTTCGCGGCCCGTCCCGGCGGCAAATCAGAAGGGGATTTGATACAACTGACGGACAAGACGAACCGTTCAGAAAAGTAATCCCCGCCGCTGCCCTGGTCAGCCGGCTTCGAGTGAAGGAGTGCGCCATGGACCCCCGCCACGAGAAACTCGCGGATATCCTCGTCAACCACAGTTGCCGCCTGCAGTCCGGCGAACAGGTGCTGATCGAAGCCTTCGATCTGCCGGACATGAATCTGCTGCAGTGCATCGTCCGGGAAGTCCGAAAAGCCGGCGCGATTCCACACGTTCAGCTCCGCAGCAACGCCATTACCCGCACCTGGCTGCTTACTGCTGATGAAGCGACGCTCTCGGCAGCAGCTGTCATCGACGCCGAACGCATGAAGAAGATGCAGGCCTACATCGGCGTTCGCGCTTCGGATAATTCGGCCGAACTCTCAGATGTTCCCTCCGAACTGATGGAGCTGTATTCCTCGAAGTACATGAAACCGGTCCACTTCGAGATCCGCGTTCCCGAGACCCGCTGGGTGGTTCTGCGATATCCGACGCCGTCCATGGCGCAGTCGGCCAATATGAGCACGCAGGCCTTTGAAGACTTCTACTACTCGGTCACTACTGTTGACTATGCCGCTATGGAGCAGGCGGAAAAGCCGCTGGTCGAACGTATGAACGCAACGACCAACGTTCGGATTGTCGCCCCGGATACCGACCTGAAGTTTTCGATCCAGGATATCCCGGTCGTCCCCTGCTTCGGGCGACGGAACATTCCCGACGGCGAAGTTTTCACTGCCCCCGTGCGGGATTCGGTCCAGGGTCGGATTCACTACAACATCCCGAGCCGGTACAGCGGCACGGTGTTCCGGGATGTCTGCTTCGACTTCGAAGATGGCCGCATCGTGAAGGCAAGTTGTGCTGGGGAATCGAAGCGGCTGAACCAGATTCTCGATACGGACGAGGGCGCCCGATACATCGGTGAGTTCTCTCTCGGGGTGAACTACAACGTCAAGCAGGCCATTCTGGATACGCTGTTCGACGAGAAGATCGGCGGCTCGCTGCACTTTACGCCCGGCAATGCCTATACGACTGCCGATAACGGCAATCGCAGCGGAGTGCACTGGGATCTGATTCTCTCGCAGAAACCAGAAGATGGAGGCGGCGAAGTCTGGTTCGACGATGAACTGATCCGCAAGGATGGTCGGTTCATCCCCGAGGACCTGCAGGGACTCAATCCCTAATTGTCCACCCATCAAATCTTGAAAATATGACGAATACTCTGATTGGTCCCGTTTTAATGAACGGGACTGTCCGGACAGCTGGATTCCCGGACGTTGGCCGTCTGCATTGGATTTGAGGGGAGCCGGGCATCCCGTGTTTTCTGCGGACGCTTCCTCACTGTCTGATGGTGCGAAGCGGTACAATTCGCCCAATCGCTCCGCTACGACCGTTAAATTCGCTCAAAATCCGTCAGTGTTCCGGTTTTGCGCGAGTGCTGACCGGCTCTGATGAGACTATGCACACTGCGGACCCTGCGCATTCAGGGGGAGATAACCTAAAATCAGCGAATTTAACGGGTAGCTTCTTGAATTCGCAAAACCTGCCATTATAGGATCGTGGTTCATGAACAGACGATGATCTGTTTTTGCCCCCGTCCACCTCGAAGACTCCAGTTCACCAACCACAGCTCGGTTGATTAAGGTGAATCAATGCCAATTCCTACGCTCTTTGCGCGCGTTTCGACGCTCGTTCTTGAATCGTCTCTCAAGCGGCTTCCCGGGAAACGTGCTGCTCGCTCGTCTCGCCAAAGTGGTTCGACGACCCGCTTCGTCCAACTGGTCGAAGAGATGGAGCAGAGAATGCTGCTTGCCGGTCAGGGAACGTGGGATCCCCTCGGCCCCTTCTCGGCGTCCGATGGACAAGTCGAAAACATTGCTCCGAACGACACGATCGTGGGTGCCGTGCACACTGTGCTGGCTCATCCGACGAATCCCAACATCCTGTACGTAGGAGCCACGAACGGGGGAGTCTGGCGGACCGATAACGCGACCGCTGTCAGCCCGTCCTGGACCCCGCTGACGGACGATCTGCCGTCCCAGTCGATCGGTGCCCTGGCCTTCGACAGTGCTGACACCTCTAATGAAACTGTCTACGTTGGAATCGGACGTTACAGCAGCTTCGGCCGAACCGGCAACACCCGGGAAGGGCTTTTCCGTTCGACCGACGGGGGAGCAACCTGGGCCTCTCTCGGTGGAGGCATTCTTACCGGCAAGAACATCTCCGGGATTGCCGCGAATGGCAATAACGTGGTCGTCTCGGTCAACGTCGCCGACAACTTCACGTTCAGCAACATCGGGATCTTCCGCAGCACCGATGGAGGTGCGACGTTTACGCGGGTCTCCCAGGGCGATGGCTCGGCAACGGGACTGCCGGAAGGGGCCAGCTACGATCTGGTCGTTGATCCGCAGAACCCGAATACGATGTACACCAACGTCTCCTTCAACACCAGCAACGGCGACGGCATTTACAAGTCGACGGACGGCGGAGCATCCTGGACTTCCGTTGGCACTGCAGCGATGAACGCGCTGTTCGGCGGAGGAACCAGTAACGTCGAACTGGCGGCTGGAAACAGCAATGAGGTTTATGCGGCGATCATCAATACCGGCGATCTGGCCGGCCTGTTCCGCTCTCCGGATGGAGGAGCCACGTGGACGCAGATGGACACGCCGTCGACCAATGAAAACGGCATTGATGTCGGACTGAACCCGCGCGGCAGCAAGGGGCCAACCAGCGGGACTCCTGAAGAAATCGCCGGCGGTCAGGGAAGTATCCACTTCTCGATTCTGGCCGATCCGAACAACGCGAACATTGTGTATGTCGGCGGCGACCGTCAGCCACGTGCCAATGGCGATGCGGGCGGCTTCCCGAACTCGATCGGTGCCAGCGACTTCACCGGACGTCTCTTCCGGGGCGATGCCAGCCAGCCCGCGGGCAGCCAGTTCGTGCATCTGACGCACAGCAATACAATGGGAGCAGCGGGCGGCGGAACGGCCAGCAGCAGTTCTCCGCACGCCGACTCGCGGGATATGACCTTCGATGCCAACGGCAACATCATTGAAGTCGACGACGGTGGCGTTTATCGACGCACCAATCCGCAGTCCAACACGGGCGACTGGTTCTCGATCACTGGCTCTCTGCAGGTGACGGAAAGCCACAACGTCGCCTGGGACTCGCTCAGCAACGTCGCCATGTCCGGCAACCAGGATACGGGTTCGACCTACCAGCCGAGCGAAGGTGCTCTGGAGTGGGTTTCGCTCTCCACAGCCGATGGGGGCGACATCGCCATCGATAACATTCAACTGGCTGGCAGCAACCAGTCGGTGCGTTACACCAGCTTCCAGAATCTGGGAGCCTTCCGTCGAACTGTCTGGGACTCGTCCGGCAACCTGTTGAATACGACATTTCTTAGCCCGACCGTGACCGGTGGTGGGGCAGCATTTATCCCGAACTTCGTGACCCCAGTTGAAACCAATATGGTGGCTGGGGGTCGACTGCTGATTCAGGGAGCCAACGCTCTCTACGAATCCCTCGACTCCGGAAACACGATTGCTCAGATTGGTTCTGGGGCAACCGGCGATTCGGATATCTGGACCAACGCCCTCATCTATGGCGGACGTCAGAGTGGCATCGACAATCCGAATCTTGTCTGGGCCGCTGCAGGAAGCGATGTCTTCGTCCGGACTTCCGGCACTGGCAACGTCGCCGCAGTGGCAGCCGATCCGACCACGTCGGCAATTCGCGACCTGGCGGTGAATTCCGACGACTGGTCCAACGTGTTCGTCGCCGACAACAATCAGGTCTTCATGACGACCGACACCGGGGCGTCCTGGTCGGACATTACCGGCGACCTGCTGTCCTATGCCGATGAAATTCGTTCGCTCTCCTTTGCGAACTCCGGGACCAATCAGGTCGTGATTGCAGGAACAAACGAAGGCATTTTCATCTCGTCGATCACCGCGACCGGCACGTGGATTCCGCTCGGACTCGACATGCCGAACGTTCTGGTCTTCGACATGGACTACGACGCGAGCGACGACGTGCTCGTTGCCGGAACGCTCGGTCGCGGCACGTGGGCTCTGGCCGATGCGTCTGACAGCATCGATGCCGCGTTCGGCCCGAACACCGCTCCGATCGTGAACGATCAGACCTTCTCCGTAAACGAAAACTCGGCCAACAACACGATCGTTGGCATCGTTCAGTCTTCGGACGCCGAAAGCGATCCGGTCACGTACGCGATTACCGCAGGCAACACGAATGGAGCCTTCGCGATCGATGTCGCGACCGGTGTGATTCGAGTCGCCAACTCTGCGGAACTCGATTTCGAGACGACGCCATCCTTCTCGTTGACCGTTCAGGTGACTGACAGCCGGAATCCGACACTGACGGACTCCGCGACGATCACGATCAATCTGAATGACGTGAACGACACTCCAGTCATCACGGCTAACCAGACGTTTACCACGCAGGAAAACCCGACTGCGGGAGCCTCGATCGGATTCGTGGCCGCGACTGATCAGGATAATGACAACCTGACCTACACCATCGTTGGAGGAAACGCCGGCGGAGCATTCGCTATCAACGCGACTACAGGCGAGATCACTGTCGCCGACTCGGCCGCGATCGACTTCGAAACGATGCCGCAGTTCGCGCTGCAGATTCGCGTGACCGACGATGGAACCGGCATGCTGTCGTCGACTTCGGTGGTCACAATCGACGTCACCAACAGCCCGAACCTCGACTTCCAGCGGCTCAATCCGCTCGGCTCGCAGATCTATGGCGATCTGAACCGGACCTTCGATATCGACGGCACAACGACCGAAGTCGTGTTCGACTTCTACGCTCTGGCCGGCGAGAAGTTCTCCGCTTATGTCGAATCGACGAATCCCAACTCGGTCATTCTTCTGGAAATTGTCGAACTCGGCCAGTCTTTTGTTTCGAACTCTGGCGAGCCGCTGACGGTTTCCGCCGAACTGCTGCCGATTACCCAGAGTTACCGCATCCGAGTGACAACCAGTCAGCCGTTGGTCAATCCGACAACGCTGACCATGGACAGCTATCTTAACACATCGCTGGAGAGTCTCGTCGGAGACTCCAATAACGCCAATCAGATGGCCATTGATCCGGGCTACACGAATCTCGGCTACGAACGTTTCGCTGTGCTCGGAACAATTGAAGGCATCGGAGCGCAGGACGACCGTGAACTTTACACGATCGATCTGAGTGGCTACATCGGCGAAACGATCGACGTCGTCCTCGATGGTCTTTCCGCTGACTTCTCCGGCACGACTCTGCAGCTGACCGACTCGATCGGAACGGTTCTGGCGACCGCCTCGAACATGCCGCTGGGCGTCGATCCGTCGAACTACGACCTCGGCATCCTCGACTTCATGGTCGATGGGGACGGGCTGTATCAGCTGCGAATCCTCAACGCGAATGCCACAGGCGATTACGCCCTGCTGGTGACGACGGATTCGACCGCCTTTGAGACCGAACCGAATCAGGGGCAGGCCAACCGCGATATCACCGATCTGAAAGCGGTTGTCGGCTATCTCGATCAGAACACGTTCACGCCGAGCACTCCCGATTCAACGCCGTCAACAGGCGGAACTCCGGTCAGCGGAAGCGGCGATTCGGCCACCACGCCGCCGAATACCACTCCGATCAACATGACCGAGTCGGAACCCAACGACCCCATTGGCCAGGCGGATCCCGCTCCACTCGGGTTCGATAACGGCGAGAGCACCTCGGTCGTGATCGATGGCAACCTGAGTGTGCCGCTGCCACCGCTAAGCTTCACCGTGGCCGAAGATGATGGCTCCATCCCGCTGGCCAATGAAACGGGCCTTACAAACGGTCGCTTCACCATTGGCTCAGGATTCATCGGCAATGGTCCCTACTCCACCACTTCGGGGGACTATGATTTCTATGCGGTCCGCAATGTGAATGCGGGTGACGCAATCACCGTCGATATTAATGCCCGCTCGACCGGCAGCTCGCTCGACTCTGTTGTCGGGATTTACAATTCCAGCGGGACTCTGGTCGCCTCTAACGACGACTTCGGGGGATCGCTCGACAGTTACCTGAGCTACATCGCGGCGGCGAACGATGACTACTTCGTGGCCGTGCGAGGCTATGGCAGCGGAGATTCATTCCAGTCCGATCCGTTCGATTCTTCGTCGGGAACCGGCGTTGCCAGCCAGGGCGCTTATCAGCTTGTCATCGGCTTGAATGGACAGCAGCAGGACGTCGACACATTTGCCGTGGAACTGAACGCTGGCGATGTCATCAACGCCTGGAATACTGGAGCGGGGACGACCCTCACTCTTTACAATCAGTTCGGAACAGTGCTGGCTACATCGACGCAGGATCTGACGTCCGATCTGCCCGCGAACTCGCCGCTCCAGAACGGTGGCAACATCACTCTGCCTTACACTGCGTACGCCGCGGGACAATACTTTGTTTCAATCTCTGGCGGAACGGGGGCTTACCAGCTGAATCTCGATGTCCATCGTCCTGTGCTTGAAGAACAGGGAGCCGGTGCTCGCCAGATTCTGTTCCTGGACTTCAACGGCGAGGTCGTCGATTCGAGCCGCCTCGGCAGCACCAATGGAAACGTATTCCTCAGTGGTCTCTCGAGCTATCTCGGTGGCTGGGGACTGAGCTCGTTTGAAGAGAGCGCTCTGATCGATGCCATTCTGGCCACAGTCACGGAGAATCTCGCCGATGACGTCCGCCAGTCGGGCATCAACGGCGATTTCTCGACGACCTTCAATCACGGCGATTTTGATATCGAGATCCTCAACAGCCGCGACCATGCCGATCCGGGCAATGGCGGCAACGTGACGCGAATCGTTGTCGGTGGTTCGCAGTTCCAGCTGGGACTGTCGGGAACTGGGTTTGCTGAGTCGAATGACATCGGCAACCAGATTCTCGATGAACTCGGTGTCGTGCTTCTCGATCGTCTGAGTGCACCGGGGTCCGCCGGCACATCGCTCAACCGGTTCAATCTCGGCCCTGGAACGACGATGATCGATCTCGTCGGCGTCGGACTGGGGAACATCGTTTCCCGCGAAGCCGGCTACATGTTCGGCAACTTCCCGACGAACAATGCCAACAGCCTGGCGAGCCTGACCGACGAAGAAGGCAACCTGGCCAACATCGTTGGTGTCGGAAACGATCAGACGTTCGGCACGTTCGACGATGTCGACGTCGACTTCGAGTTCGATCAGTTCGCCCCGAGTACGGGTCTGACCGGCTTCCAGAATTCGATGGCGAATGTCGCGTTCAACCTTCCAACCGGAACCAATGTGTCGGATCTGGTGGGACCGCGCGTTCAGAGCATCACGCCGATCGGCGGAATTCAGTCTGGTTCGATCACGGCCATTCAGGTCGTGTTCAATGAAGCCCTGCTCGATTCGACGGCAATCGATGTCAATAACTTTGAGCTGCGGGAAGCCGGAAACGACGGCGTCTTCGGCACCGGTGATGACCAGATCATTCCGGTCACGGTTTCCTTCGACGGCAACGCGACGGTCACGCTGACGATCTCAGCCGGCTTCTCACCGCTGCCGAACGGAAACTACCAGCTGACGCTGGAAGGCAACGCGTTGACCGGTATCCGCGATACCTCGTTCAACCTGCTCAATACCCTGGCTGGTCCGAACAACGGACTCGACAGCCTGCACGAGTTCACCGTCGTTCAACAGGGCTTCGTCCCGTTCGACAACTACACCGTGCACCTGAACGCCGGCGAGGCCCTCTATCTGGTCACCTCAACGCCGCTGAATAACCCGCTGCACGATCCACAGAACACGCTCGATCCGCGACTGCTCGTCATCGCTCCGAGTGGCCTGTCGGTCGGTTCGGATGACAATTCCGCTGGCGATGGACGGAACGCCGAACTGGTGATCATTGCTCAGGAAACCGGCGATTACACGGTTCAGGTGCAGGCCGTCTCCGGACTGGGCGAGTACGTGCTGCGGAAGATCATCAATCATCCGCCGCAGATCCTCGATCAGACCTTCAGCGTTCCAGAGAACTCTGCGAACGGAACGTCGGTTGGAACCGTGGTGGCGAGCGATGTCGACAGCGACAACCTGACCTACGCGATTGTGTCCGGCAACACGAACGGCGCGTTCTCGATCAACCCGACCACTGGCGAGATCACGGTCAACAACAGTGCCGCACTCGACTTCGAGCAGATCAGTCAGTTCGACCTGGTCGTGAGTGTGACCGATGACGGGCCGGGCACCCTGGTGGCCATGGCCGACATCACGATTCAGCTGACCGATGTGAATGAAACGCCGACCATCAACGATGCTTCGTTCACCGTCGATGAAGAGGCTCCGGTCGGGACTGTTGTGGGGACGATGACGGCGACCGATCCGGATGCCGGGGACATGCTCACGTTCTCGATCACCGGTGGAAACACGGGCGGAGCGTTCACGATCAACGCGACGACGGGACAAATTACCGTCGCCACTCCAAGTGCGGTTGACTTCGAGAGCACTCCGATCTTCAGTCTCACAGTTCGGGTGACTGATGCCGGTGGACTGTTCGATGAAGCAACCGCGACAATCTTCGTTACGGATGTGAACGATACGCCGATCGTCAACGATCAGACCTTCTCGGTTGAAGAGTCGGCCCCGAACAACACGGTGGTCGGCACGGTCGTCGCGTTCGATCCCGATAACGACGGCTTGACCTTCGCCATCACGAGTGGCAATACCAACAATGCCTTCGCGATTGATGCCAGCACGGGCACGATTACGGTCAACAATCAGAATGCTCTGAACTTCGAAATTCAGCCGACGTTCAACCTCACGGTCCAGGTGACCGACGATGGCAACCCGAACAAGTCGGACACGGCTGTGATCACGATCAACGTGCTCGACCTGCTCGATGGAGTCACGATTCCGTTCTTCGACGGTTTCGAAGACTTCCCGAACTCGATGCCGCCGAGCAATCTGATCCCGGTTGGTTCTCCGTATGTCGTCTCCAGCACGACCGGCGGTCGGGTTTATACGACCAGCCAGTTCCAGCCGCGAACTGGCAATCGTCACCTGATCCTCGATTCCGGCAACGAAGGAAGTGCGTCGTCCCTGAATGAAGTTGTTCTGGAAGTGAACGCGAACGGGATCGCTCAGCTCAACTTCGACTTCGATCAGAGAGAATTCTTCGACGAAGACAACCCAATGCCGGCCACGTTCGTTGGTTCCGGAAACTACGACGGGGTCGCGATCAGCACCGATGGCAACGCCTGGTACCGACTGATCAGCCTGACTGGCTCGGCATCGACCTCGCTGTATACGACGAACAGCTTCGACCTGACGCAGTTCGCTTCGGATAACGGCCTGAATATCGACGGCAACTTCTTCATCAAGCTCCAGCAGTACGATGATTACGGAGTGACTTCGACAGGAACGGACGGATTCGCCTTCGACAATCTGCGACTGTACGGCTCGCCGAGCAATAACCAGCCGCCGGTGCTGAATGACCAGACGTTCTACATCAACGAGAACTCGATTTCGAACCTGATCGTTGGTTACCTGAATGCTCAGGATCCGAATCTGGGTGATCCGCTGACGTACGCCATCACCGGTGGGAATACGAACAACGCGTTCACGCTCGACGCCAGCACGGGACGACTGCGAGTCAACAATGCAGCCGCTCTCGACTTCGAGACCAACCCGGTCTTCCGACTCAATGTATCTGTCACCGATGGCGGTACGCCGGGGCTGACAGATACGGCTGTCGTGACGATCGTCCTGAAGAATCTCGAAGAAACGCAGACGCAGCTGTTCTACGAAGGCTTCGAATCGGGCACGACCGGTCAGCTGACCACCAGCTCGACCAACTCGGGCCGCATTCGTGCCCTGACGACCAACGCGACGTCGGGTCAGGTGCATGCCGGGACCTATCACCTCGGAATGGACCATTCGACGAGTGGAACCACCGGCCTGAATGAAGCGGTCTTCAGCTTCAATGCTGCCGGCTATCAGAATGTCACGCTCGACTTCTGGCAGCGGGAAACGGCCGATGGGGACAATCCTCTGCCGGCAACTTTCACCGGTTCGACGATTGGCGACGGCGTGTCGTTCAGTATCGACGGTAACACGTGGCACCGTCTCGACAGTTTCATCAACGGCACCTCGAGTGGGGTCTACAAGAACTTCATCTTCAACGTGTCCGCAGCGGCTCAGGGTCTGGGCCTGCAATTGAATGGCACCGTCTGGGTGAAACTGCAGGAAACGGGAACAAACACGTTCCCCTCTGAAGGGATGACGTTCGACGACATCCGGGTCTACGGTTCCGATGCGATGGCTCCGGCTGGCGTCTCGGGAATCGTGGGACTGAGCCTGCACAACGGTGATGCCCGGGCACTGGTGAATACGAGTTCGAACGGCGTGTATGCGTCCCGGACGTGGGGGATGTTCGACCTGAATGGTCGGACGATTCAGACTTCGCTGACCGGCGACTTCAACGGAGACGGTCGCGATGACCTGGCTGTGATGGCCAGTGATGGCGAGTGGCTCGTCGGGATTTCGACCGGCAGCAGCTACGACATCCAGAGCTGGGGTCAGTGGCGTGTTACGACGACGGCCTTCACCGATATCCGCGTGCTGGACGCCAATGGCGACGGCCGTGATGACATCGTTGGTCTGGCCGAGGTTGACGGCCGGATCTGGATTGCTGAGTCTCGTGGGACGCGGTTCGATAACGTCAGCTGGGCCCAGATCGCCCGCAAGGCGGACGCCGGCTGGCAGGACGTCGGAGTGGGCGATTTCAACAACGACGGCTTCATGGACTACGCCCTGCGAACCGCGAGCGGTCGCTGGTGGATGGGTCTGTCGAACGGTCGCGACTTCACCTTCAGCACGTTTGGCGTCTGGTCGGGCAACGCCGGCTGGCAGGATGTGACCTACGCTGACTACAACGGTGACGGACGGACAGATATTGCCGGTCGCGCCGCGAATGGTCGCTGGTGGGTCTCGCTGTCGAACGGCTCGGAGTTGCGGACAACCTCGTGGTCGAACTGGCGAGCAACCGCTGGCTGGCAGGACATCGTTGCTGGAGACTTCAACGGCGATGGTCTGGATGACGTTGCTGGACGTACTTCGAATGACGTCTGGTGGGTCGGCATCTCCGACGGCACCAGTTTCACGACCCGATACTGGAGTCGCTGGAGTTCAAGCGTTCTGTGGGAAGACGTTCAAGTGGGCGACTTCAATGGCGATGGACGAGCCGATATCGCCGGCCGAGCCGAGAAGCAGACGGTTGTTAACGGACAGCCGACTCGCACGGGCGGCCGCTGGTGGTACGGCATCTCCAACGGTTCATCGTTCACAACTCAGTCCGGCCCGGTGTGGGATCCGACTCTGACCTGGGTCGGCGTTCAGACTGGAAAGTACGACGCTCCGGGCCTTCCGGTTCCGCCGACATCGCCGATCGCTCCCGCCTCGGACGCGAGTATGGCTGCTCTGGCAGGTCGGTTCCAGTCGTCCTCAGCCGATCAGACTCAGATTGGATCTGCAAGCGGAAGCACGCCGGCTGGTTCGACGACCAATGTCAGTTCGGAGTCCGTTGACGATGTGAACGAAACCTTTGGAGACCAGAGCCTGCTCGATCTGCTGGCTGATCTGTAAGCCGGTTGAGCAACTTCGCTGAATTGAGAAGGACCCGCCACCTGTTTGAGTGGCGGGTCCTTTCTTTTTGTATCCGTCATCGCACAGCCTGCGGCATACGTTCAGTGATCGACACTGCCCCGCAAGCTGTATAAGTGATTCAGCGAAAGTTATTCCGAGAGTTACGGAACGAACCGTCGATCTGTTGCCATCGGAGATAGGAAAGCAGCAGATCGGCCAGACTGTCGATCTCGAGCTTGTCGAACAACGCTCGTTTACGACGGTCGACAGTGCGGGTGCTGATATCGAGCTGGAGTGCAATTTCTTTGCTGATGCGGCCCTGGACGAGCTCTTCGAGAATATTGAACTCGTCCGCATCCAGGCTGCGAAATCGCTGGATCAATTCCAGATCCTGAGCACGAATCTCGTAACGCCTCAGCGATTCTTCCACGGCTTCCGCGGCATTTTGCAGCAACTGTCTGTCTTCACAGGGAGCAATCAGGGCCGACCAGGCCCCCGCCTTGAGCACCGAGACCGCATAATCGACGGTAATGAAGGGGGAAAGCACAACGACGGGGAGAAGAATAAGCTGAGGTCCGAGAGCTTGAAGAACCTCTTCGGGTTCCTGACCATCCCGGCTTCGATTCACCAGTATACAGCCGACCGTATCAGATCGAATTTGACTGGACAGTTCCTCTACGCTGCCGAGATGCCTCACCCGATAGTCGGCTGCCTGCAGGCTTTCGACATTGGACGTACTGAGGGCATCTTCGCAAAAGACTGCAAACACGGTCGCCTGGCCCTTAGCTCCCATGGCATCCTCCCCGAAACATTTCCGCCGAAACGCACGGCCACAATCAGGGTGAAAGTGTCCTTACGGGCGGCGAAGACTTTTGTCGTGACTTAAATATGGTTTGCCAATGCCGTGTCAGAACTGACGGCAGGCGCTGCGAATGGCCCTCCTACGGATAAGAACGTATTGAACTGTCCGCAAATCCCGTGCGAAAACTGCCCAAATGGACACGCAATCGGAAAAATCCTTCAGAAAAGATGCCCGGAGAGGCTTCCTCCGATCGCTTCGAGAGGCAACAATTGACCGACCGAACCGATCAATAACTGCTGATGCCACAAGAGTTTCAGTTAGTGTCGTCCGACTGTCAATGAAAGATCATTAATGTTCGAACAAACTTCACAACAAATAGTCAACTCGCGTGGAAACTCAATAGTTCTACCGAGTAACAACGAGGCGTGTAGGCGAAAAACCTGCCAGAAAGAAGCTCGGTCCGGAAACGGTTGAAACTATTCTGCTGATTCAGGGTATAGAAGGGTGAGGACGGTTGCCCCGTGAATGGCGACCGTTCGGCTGCCAACCCCACTACAGTGGACTGCCCTCCTCACTGGTATCGACATTTGAACCTGGAGTTCCCATTGAAAAAGGCGATCTTTTCTTCTCTGTCTGTCTTCATGGGTGTGCTGCTGGTGAGTGTGGCGACCTTTGCTGACGAGGCTCGTTCCGGGACGGCTATTCACAACTTCGTGCTGCGGGATCAGGATGGCCTCACCCGATCTCTGGCCGGGGTCGAATCGCGAGCGGTGGTTGTCGTCTTCCTGGGGACCGAATGCCCGCTGGCCAAGCTCTATTCGGGCCGACTTCAGGCGATGGCCGACGAGTACAATGGCGAACGGCTGACGGTGCTCGGCATCATGTCGAATCAGCACGACTCGGTCGATAACATCGGTGAATACGCCGAGAAACATCAGCTCACCTTCCCGCTCCTCAAAGACGTTCACAATCGCGTTGCCGATCAGTTCGAAGCCGAGCGGACCCCCGAAGCGTTTCTGCTCGACGAGGAGCGGACCGTGGTCTATCGGGGACGGATTGACGATCAGTTTGGCGTCGGAACCTACCGCGACGAGCCGCGTAATCATGACCTGAAGGATGCCCTCGACGATTTGTTGGCAGGTCGCGACATCCGGACATCCCGGACGGAAGCGGTCGGCTGCATCATCGGACGGGAGCCAAAGCCGAAGTCCTCGTCGGCGATCACCTTTTCCAACCAGATTGTCCGGCTGTTCCAGCAGCGCTGCATCGACTGCCATCGTGAAGGCCAGGTCGCTCCGTTTGCCCTCACCGATTACGACGAAGTCGCAGGCTGGGCCGGGATGATCGAGGAAGTCGTTCGTGAAGGTCGCATGCCGCCCTGGCACGCCGCAGCCGGTCATGCCGAGTTCGCCAACAATTGCTCGTTGACCGTGGATGAGAAAGAGCTGATCTTTCAATGGGTGGCAGCTGGGGCGCCGGAAGGTGATCCCACCGAGATGCCGGTGATGAAGCAGTACCCCTCGGAATGGCTCCTGCCGCGTGAGCCGGATGTGATCATTCCCGTGACGAAGGAACCGGTGCAGGTGCCGGCGAACGGCACGGTGAAGTACCAGTATTATTCTGTGGATCCCGGTTTCACGGAGGACAAGTGGATTCAGGCTGCCGAGGTCCGTCCGAGCAATGCTCTGGTCGTGCACCATGTGCTGGTGTTTGCCCGCGATCGGGAATCCAAAGAACGGGGCGGCGGCGAAGAAGGTGGTTTTCTGGCCGCTTATGTCCCCGGTTTGATTCCGCAGCCTTACCCGGCCGGCATGGCCAAGAAGATTCCGGCCAACTCGGAACTCGTCTTTCAGATGCACTACACACCAATCGGATCAGCGACGGAAGATCAGAGCGAACTGGCCCTCATCTTCGCCGATCGTGAGGAAATCACTCATCAGATCGTGACCAGCAGTGCAACCAATCGCAACTTCGAGATTCCACCTGGTGACGGCAATTACGAAGTCTCCGCGAGTTCTCCGCGGGCTCAGGCCGATGTCCAGCTGCTGACCATGATGCCGCACATGCACCTGCGGGGAAAAGCCTTCCGGTACGAGTTACAGACTCCCGACGGAAAGCGGCAGACTCTGCTTGATGTTCCCGCGTACGACTTCAACTGGCAGACGTCTTATCGACTGGCGGAACCGCTGACAATTGAGGCGGGTTCCCAGCTCTTCTGCACGGCTCACTTCGATAACTCCGAAGACAACCCGTTCAATCCCGATCCCGGGAAGACCGTTCGCTGGGGCGATCAGACGTGGGAAGAGATGATGATCGGCTACTTCGATCTCGCCGTGCCGATCGATGGCAGGAAGAGTGTCGCTTCCGCCCTGGGCGGTCGAGCCGACCAACTGATCGCGCGACTCGATGCTGATGGCGACGGGAAAATTTCCCGCAAGGAAGTGCCGACGAAATGGCTCGCCATTTTCCTGCTGATCGATGCCGATCGGGATGGTTTCGTGGATGCGGGCGAACTCGAAGCGGCTGCTCGCAAGCAGGGACGGAACTGATCGAACGTCAGACGGCGGCTGCGGAAGCGGTCAGCGGTTCGAGCAGGCCAGACGGATCGAAGACCCGTTTCAGCTCCCGACGGATCGGCCAGTCGGAAGCGGCCGCCTGAACGGCATCCAGCTGGGACTTCAGTTCTACGGAACCGGTCAGAACCTCCGCGTTCGCCTGCAGTGAGCGCAGTTTCCGATACAAAGCAGCTTCACGCCCCTCAAGAGCATTCGCCGAGCCGAACGCCACGACGGCACCCCGACTGGCATGGCCGACGGCATCGAGTCCAAACTCGGCAGCAACTTCAAGCAACGGAATCGTCTGCGAGGCTCGCCCGCCGATCTGGATCACGACGGCCGGACCACTCAACTCCTGTAGAGACCGTTCGACCGTTCGCCAGCTGTCCGTCGACGCATCTTCAGCCGCAATCCCCATCATGGCTCCGGTCGTCCGAGCGGCGGCTTCAATCTGTTCCAGTAACTGTGAGCAGACTCCGGCGGGTCCTTCGACACTGACGATCATCGAATGATTCTGCAATCGGGCATCGAACACGACGGGATCGAAGGGCAGATCCCGCAGAGCGGTCCAGACGTTCTGTTGCTGCTGGAAGCTGTCGACTTCAATTCGCAGTGTCTGACTCGCCTCGGCAACCGGAAGCACTTTGAACGACGCTTCGAGTGGAATGGCGAGCTGTCCTCTGGAGCCGATGAGCAGCTTGGGAACGTCGTAGCCGGCGACGTTCTTCACGACTCGTCCCCCCGAATGCGAGACGCGGCCGCGACCGTCGATCGCCGTGACACCGAGGAGCCAGTCCCGCGGTGTGCCATGCCCGCAGACGAGTGAACCAAACCAGTTCCGGCAGATCAGATCCGCCACCGTAGTGGACTCCGGCACGGGAACATCGAGCGGCAGTCGCTGTTCGTGCTCGGCGAGAATTCGTTGCAGCTCGGCGATTGTCATCCCGGTCTGGACGGTTATCGTCATGTCGCGATGCGGATAATCAATAACGTTCCGCAGGTCCCGGAGCGAGAGCTCCGGCTCGGTTGCGGCTTCGGGCCAGGACTGCATCCAGCGGATCGGTCCCTGCTCGGCCGAGCGGTTCTTCCACCACTGTTGAAGGTCTTCGATGCTGGTCGGGCTGAACATGATTTGATACCGCCAAAGAGAGCTGGGATCGCGAAGCGTTTGCCAGCATCGATCGTTCATTTTCTGGGATACGGCTTCGCCTATTCCATACCCGCCAGGTTAAGATTGGACGGGTGGCTCGTCCGCCTCACCGGGCGGGTCGCGCCCGCGACAACAAGAGGCGGCGCCATCCGCGGGTTATTTGCTGAAATCATCCGGTCTCCGAGAGAATCTCATCCATGGCGTGGCCTCTTGTGACTTCGTCACCCGTCCGTGGGAATGTGGGATCTATTGTGGCGAGTTTTCTGTCACTCAACGACTGTCTCGTTATCGAGACATGTCATAAAGACCTGGCGACGTAAGTTCCCTCGCCCCCGTGGGGGAGAGGGTTAGGGTGAGGGGGAATACGGGTGACATGCTCCACGGGCCGTGGATTCTCATTTGTATGGAGCATCGCTGGTTGATCGCCCCCTCATCCGCCCTTCGGGCACCTTCTCCCCCTAAAGGGGGCGAAGGGACATGATGTGCGCGAACATGAGAGATGCATTGGCTACTACCCGATCTGTACCAGAACTCTTTGAGCAATGAATCCCGCGTTACGACGGACGGGCCACCCCAATACTGTTTCCAGAGACTTGCTAAACGTCATGCCCATGAGACATGCCTGACGGCTATCCCCTGACGCCGAACGCCCAGCGCCTACCCCCTACTCATCCGTCACGCAGCCTTCGCTGGCGGTCTTCACGTTCTTGATGTACTTGTAGAGGGTGCCGCGATTGAAGAGATATTCCGGTTCGGTCCATTTCTCGCGGCGTTTGGCGAGTTCCTCGTCCGACACGTCGACATCGAGACGGTTGTTTTCAGCGTCGATGGTCAGCACGTCTCCGTTCTGAATCAGAGCGATCGGGCCGCCGACCTGGGCTTCCGGCGTTACGTGGCCGATGATGAATCCGTGCGAGCCGCCCGAGAAGCGGCCGTCCGTAATCAGTGCGACCTTGTCGCCGAGGCCGGCTCCCATAATGGCCGAAGTGGGGGTGAGCATCTCGGGCATTCCCGGTCCGCCCTTGGGACCTTCGTAGCGGATGACGATCACTTCGCCCCCTTTGATTTCCCTCTTCTCCAGGCCGGCGAGCATCGCTTCTTCGCGATCGTAGCAGAGAGCCGGTCCTTTGAAGAGGAGGCCTTCCTTACCGGTGATCTTGGCGACGGCTCCGTCGGGAGCGACGTTGCCGCGAAGGATCCGGATGTGCCCCGTCTTCTTGATCGGCTCGGAGATCTTGTGAACGATCCGCTGGCCTTCCTTCAGGCCCGGCACGTTGGCCACGTTCTCGGCCAGCGTCTTGCCGGTCACCGTCATGCAGTCACCGTTGAGGAAGCCTTCCGCGAGAAGATACTTCAGAATCGCGGGGGTGCCGCCGATGCTCTGCAGGTCTTCCTGAACGTAGAGGCCCGACGGTTTCATGTCGGCCAGCAGCGGCACGCGGTCACTCACGGACTGGAAGTCATCGATGGTCAGATCGACATTCACCGAACGAGCCATCGCGATGAGGTGCAGCACGGCGTTCGTCGAACCGCCCAGGGCAATCACGATGACCAGGGCGTTCTCGAAGGCTTCGCGAGTCATGATGTCTCGCGGCTTGATATCGCGTTCAAGAAGAGTGCGAACCGCCTGCCCGGCGTCGAGACATTCCTGCAGTTTGTCGGGATGCTCAGCCGGAATCGACGAGCTGTACGGCAGCGACATGCCGAGCGCTTCAATCGCAGAGGCCATCGTGTTGGCCGTGTACATTCCGCCGCAGGCCCCTGCTCCGGGACAGCTGCGTTTCACGATCTCTTTGCGTTCTTCGTCGCTGATCTTCCCGGCCAGGTACTGTCCGTACGACTGAAACGCGGAGATGATGTCGAGCTTTTCGTCCTTCTTGAGTCCGCAACCGGCTTTGATGGTGCCGCCGTAAACCATTAGCGACGGACGGTTGAGACGTCCCATGCCGATCAGACAGCCCGGCATGTTCTTGTCGCAGCCGGGCAGAGTGACGAGACCGTCGTACCACTGAGCCCCCATGATGGTTTCGATCGAATCGGCGATCAGATCGCGACTCTGCAGCGAGTAGGACATGCCGTCGGTGCCCATCGAGATGCCGTCGCTGACGCCGATGGTGTTGAACCGCATCCCGACGAGATCGGCTGCCTGAACGCCCTCTTTGACCTTCTCAGCCAGCTTGAGGAGGTGCATGTTGCAGGTGTTGCCCTCGTACCACACGCTGCCAATGCCGACCTGAGCCTTGTTCATGTCCTCTTCGGTCATGCCGGTGCCGTAAAGCATGGCCTGAGAGGCTCCCTGACTGCGGGGCTGCGTGATCTTGGAGCTGTACTTGTTCAACGGAGCAGACATCACTCTTCTTTCTGGTTCGATACATCAGGTCTCAAGCCACGTTCTTACGCTTTTCGCCCCCGCCACGCAAGCGAACACCTTGATCGGTGAGTCCCAGGTGGCAGGCAACAGGAGGCGGGGTCAGCAAGCGATCCTCCACGGGGGAGACCCACAGAGACCTTCGCGGGTTCGCGAGCCCAATTCCGGGGGTCCTCTGCGCAAAAGTCCCGGAAACGAGCGAGTTATGGACTTTTGCGCAGACGCCCTCACTTTGTCACGCCGGGTCGCCGTGAAAGATCCGCTCAAAGCGGCCCAGGGAGGATGGGAATGGGTGGCCTGTTAGGGAGAGACTTCATTCACGGGAAGAGACTTCATTCACGGGAAGAGACTTCATTCACGGGAAGAGACTTGATTCACGGAAAGACGAAGCAGGACTGAATTCTGCCCCTCCTCAAACGGCGGTCTCCTACGGCTTCGCCGCCCTGATAGCGGAGCTATCACGGCCACCCTGTGCGGGGACGGGACTTCAGATTGCAGCGTCTGGAAACGCTCCACGCGGGTGACCTGCTTCCTGTGACTTCGTCACTCAGACGCACGCGTCTGAGCCAACCCTGTTGTGCGACTCTCGGTCTTCCCGGGTGGCCCCGAAAGATTCTTTCGGGGCGGCGCAGCCGTGGGAGAACGGGATTGGACGGGGTTCTTGGAAGGGACTTTCTCCGAGAGGAAGACGAAGCAGGGCTGAATTATCCCCCTCGTCAAACGGCGGCCTCCT